>JAYEFK010000047.1:0-9832 GCA_034658575.1 Methanobacteriota archaeon | reverse complement strand
TGTCTAATTTTATAGTGATAGGATAGAATATCCCTAATCAGAAACTTTTTAACTATCAGAAGTGAATATATCTATGGTGATAGTAAATGACCACTTTGGATAATGCTGTATTGAACCTTCAGTATATTAGCTTACTCAGTTATAGTTTTGAAGAGTTCTCGAATGATCTTGAATGCACTGCAGATGGGATATTTCGTAGAACTGTTCCACCTCTATGTCCGGAATGTGGTGTGCTGATGAGCCGCAATGGTTATAACGCGTACTGTAAAAAGTACCTCGGTAGCATCAAGATGGGGCGGTATCTCTGTCCCTGTTGCGGTGAACCTCTCGAAGAAGACCGTAGTTTCTGGGAGGCACTGAAAAATAGTTTTTTTGGTGTTATGAATGCATTTTATCAGCAATTGCGGTTTTATAACGTGCCGTATCAGGGCATATCCGCGGTAATGAAACTTGTATTTGATAAATGAGAACATACAATGCTCTATCTTGTTCCATTTACTGGTCCCGGGAGGGTAGTGGCAAAGCGTTATAGGTATTCCTATCTGGTCAGATAATTCCTGTAAAAAGAATTTCCAGCCCTTATTACGGCTTCCATTGCTTCCGCCACCATCTGCACAGATCAACAACCCGCTGGCGTGGGGATAGCAATCTTTTCCGAACATGAACCACCACCGCCGGATACTCTCGACTGCAAATTCCGACGTATCATAGCTTATACCAACGTTCACCATCCCTTCGTTTCTGTTGACATCGTAAATTCCATAAGGAATCGCCTTTCCGACTCCCAACGATGCAAAGTCATAAACATTCACTTCCACGGGTTGTCCGGTCTTCCTCCATGTTCTACCCTGGTTTTTAAATTCCCCTACATTCTCTTTCTTCTTTGCGTCCACCGAGATCACAGGATCACCTTGTTCCGCAAACTTCTTCGCCTGTTCGTTTATTTATCGAAACTGGGCATCTCGTTCTGGCGCTTTACCACCTTCTTGGGTCTTCACATTTGCCTGAAGTGAGAAGCCCCGCTCTTCAAAAGCCGTCCTGCAGTATCCGGGTCAATCCGGTGTGCTTGAACTTCATCCGCGCCGGACAATGCTTTCAACCATGATGCGTATTGTATGTGATTATCCATGCTCATATATATGAGGGGTTGTCTAATAAACTTTGCTACTTTATTTTTCGGTAAGCGCTTAGTATGGCTGTCAACTTGACACGGCGTTATGCCACAACTCCGATTTTTTCGGATATTCGAGCCATGGGTAACAGATCCGTGACCAGAACAACAAACCTCCGCCCCAATTCACCCACAACGCAGCCGATACCCACACCCCACCAACCACCATCCCGGACACCACCGGATGCCTCTCTCGGTCCTTCCGATTCAGACACCCGGCATATCCACAAACATAAGCTATCTATAGCCTCTACTCGCTCACAAAGTCGCTCGGCTTTGGAATCCCCGGCTTCAAGCCCTTCCGCGTCCTGATCTGTGAAACGATCTCCGGAAGCAGGTTCTTTGGAAGCGACTCAAAGCCCGCAAACTCTGTACTCCAGAGCGCTCTACCTTCGGTTGCAGACCTGAGATCGCCCGCAAACCCGAATAACTCTGCGACCGGCGTCTTCGCTTCGATGTCTGTGACATCCCCTTCCTGCGTCATGTTCAGTATCGCACCTCTCCGTCCCTGTATCTCTGATATCGCGCCGCCCATGTGGTCCTGCGGCACCTGGATAAAGACATTCTGGAACGGCTCGAGCAGCGTCACATCTGCCATCAGGATCGCTGCCTGAATCGCCTGCCTGACTGCCGGGATCACCTGCGCGGGACCGCGGTGCACGGCATCCTCATGGAGCTTGACATCGACCAGCCTTAACTTGAGACCCTGGCACGGCTCTCTCGACATCGGCCCAGCAGTGGTCGCCTCCTCAAATCCCTCTATGATCAGTTCCATCGTCTCGCGGAGATACTGGACACCTTTGGTCATATCGAGAAGGACGTTTGATTCCGATATTGCGGAGAAACTCTTTGCCTCATCCTTGTCCATGCCGACCTCCATCAGCTTATCCCGCCGCTCAATCTTGTCCATCCGCATACTGATCTCGCCTGCTTTGATCAGATCGACGATCTCCGGTTCGAGAGGCGAAACCTCGATGTAGAACCTGTTGTGCCGGTTCGGCGACTTCCCTTCGACCGGTCCTGCACTACCCCTCACTGTCTCGCGGTATGCCACGATCGGCTCGGACGTGGTGATCTCGACGCCCTTGTCCCGCTCGATACGGTGGGCTATGATCTCGAGATGCAGTTCACCCATCCCTGCGAGCAGGTGTTCGCCGGTCTCTTCGTCGATCTTGACCTGCAGTGTCGGATCTTCCTTTGAGACCTGCCTTAAAACCTCGACCAGTTTCGGGAGGTCTCGCATGTGCTTTGCCTCGACCGCAACCGTGACCACCGGCTCGCTTGCATGTGTGATCATCTCGAACGGATACATATCCCGAAGCGTCGTTGCAGTGCTCCCGACGATTGCACTCTTAAGTCCCGTCACCGCCACAATATTCCCTGCCGGGATCTTCTCGACCTCAACCCGCTCCGGTCCCATGAAGACCCCGACCTGTTGGATCCGGTCGGTGCCTGATGTGCCTGATATATGCAGTTCCTGACCGCGGACGATCGTTCCGCTGAAGAGCCTGCCGGTCGCAATCTCGCCGGCATGTGGATCTCTCGTGATCTTCGTGACCATGAGCGCGGTATCGCCATCCGGATCGCACGAAGCCATCTGCTTCCCGATCTCGGAATCCGCATCGCCGTGCCAGATCACAGGAACCCGCCGTTTCTGGGATACAAGCGGATCTGGTAGGTGCTTGATGATTATATCGTTTAATACTTCGTGGAGCGGGCATCTCGCTGCAAGTTCCTTCATATTATTATCTTTGCAATAATTATATACATCCTTGAAACCTATATTGCTCTTCTGCATGTAGGTAACGCTTATCGCCCAGTTGTACAATGCTGATCCGAATGCCACGGTTCCATTTGCAGCATCGAGCCGCCACTCTTTGTATTTCTCCTCGCTCATCCCTCTGATCAGTTTATTCACATTATCGATCACTTTCCCGAGTTTGATCTGCATCTGTTCGGGGTCGAGCTGGAGTTCATTGATCAGCCGATCAACCTTGTTCACGAAGAGAACCGGCGTGACATTCTCCCTGAGTGCCTGCCGGAGCACAGTCTCTGTCTGTGGCATCGCGCCCTCGACCGCATCGACCACGACGACCGCACCATCAACAGCGCGCATCGCTCGTGTGACATCGCCTCCGAAGTCCACATGACCGGGAGTGTCTATGAGATTGATCAGGTAGGAATCACCCTCGAACTCGTGCACCATCGATACGTTTGCGGCATCGATTGTGATGCCTCGCTCCTGCTCTTCCTCATCCGAATCCATGAAGAGCTGCGTGCCTGCAAGTTCCTTCGAGATCATGCCGGCGCCCGCAAGCAGATTATCCGTGAGTGTGGTTTTGCCGTGATCGATATGCGCAACTATACCGATGTTTCTGATATTTTCGGGTTGACTCATCAGGTCCCGAACACGTTCGACTATTTTTTTCTTTACGACCATATATTGTACCTCTAATTAAAGTTATTAGATTGCAAACACTTATCGGTTTCTGTAGTCTTAAGGATTGTCACGCATCAGCAGCATCCGTATTGCGAGATGCGCGGCATTCCTGCCGTTATCGATCCCGATACATGCTACTGGAACTCCCGGCGGCATCTGTGCAATCGAGAGCAGCGCATCAAGCCCACCGAGTTTCTTGCTGACCGGAACCCCGATAACCGGCTTACCAGTCCTTGCAGCAACAGCACCGGGCAGCGCTGCCGACAGTCCCGCAATCGCAATAAATACCAGCGCATCACTCTCCCTGATATAATCGTCCAGTTTTTCGGGATTTCGATGTGCAGAGATGACTTGAAGATCGTAGTCGTAACCACCCCCTTCCAGAACCCCGGTTACCTGATTAGCGATATCCATATCGGATTCTGACCCCAGAATTATCGCAATTCCTGGCATTATGGCAGGTTTCCTTCGCCGCTCAGTTCATGCTGGCGTTCGATGTTCATCCGGATCAAGATCTCATATATCTGCTTGATCGAACTGATATCGAGATTCAGTTCGGTTGCGTAATCGATGGCTCGATTCAAAACGACCTGTTCCTGTCCCTTGTCCGTTATACTCTTCCCATCCGCTTTTTTTAACTCCAAAACCGTGCCTGCGAGTTCGGTACGGTCGGCGATCGATTTCAGTATCTGCTTATCGATTGTTTCAATTTTTTCTCTGACATCCAATAGTTCCATGCTATCACCTCGTTTGTATTATCCTTGTTGATACTCTATTCAGTATATCTATGCTGTACGAATGAAGTTTTGGCTCTTTGACAATTCGCGAGTGCAAGTATCTCGTAGACGAATCCTGCCTGTGTGGCATTTGTGACTGTGAGTGTAGCGAGAGAAGCCGTTGGCATAAAATCAGCACCAAGAGATGGCTGCACCTTCACTGGAGTTTTCGATTGTGTCCATCCCAAGTATTAACACTCTGGCGCGCACAAGTACAGCTCATGACCGACCCCCAGATTCCTTCACTCTTCATAGCATTCGGCGCCGGTGTCTTAAGCGTGCTGTCGCCATGCGTGCTCCCGCTGCTGCCCGCGGTCATGGCGTACTCCTCCGAACAAGGTAAACTGCGCCCTCTTGCAATTGTAATCGGACTCTGCATCTCCTTCACAGCGATGGGCGTGATATTCTCGGCATTCGGCTCTGCCGTCTATGCGTATCGCGGATATATGGAAACGATCGCCGAAATCATGATCATCGCGCTTGGGATTGTCATGCTCTTCGATCTGCCAGTGTTTGACAGGTTAAGCGCACTTGCGCCACAACTTACGCCGCAGACTACCCAGGGGGAGGGGCTTATGGGGGGTCTGCTTCTCGGGCTATCGCTTGGAATCGTCTGGATGCCGTGTCTCGGACCGCTGATCGGTAGCGTCCTGATGACAGTCATACCCGAAGGCGACATCCTGTACGGCGGGACTGTGCTGTTCATCTATTCGCTCGGGCTTGCAATCCCTATGCTCGCAATCGCGTATGCAACCAGCACACTGACCGGGCACGTGAGGGGGCTGTCACGGCACAGTATGGCTATCAGGAGGATCGCAGGGGGCGTGCTGATCCTGGTAGGGCTCGGGATGGTGCTTGGGGTGTATAATCTCTTCTGGGGGTGGGTTGTGGATGCCATCTACACGATCCGATCGGACCTGTCAGGGATTGTAGATCGTCTGATCTGATATGGCGGAGGAGACGGAACTTGAAAAGATGGATAATTACCCTGGCAATTGTCCCTATCGCCGCGTTATCGCTACTATTTGTATTTCACGGCATATTCGACCCTGTCCGCAATATCCCGGATCCGTATTACCAGGACGATGGACACAATGTCACCAATAGATCCGAACTGATACAGATCCTGCCGCTCCTTACGGACGCGTATCAGGAAGATTATTTCGACTGCTCAGAGATGTCTGCTTTTATGGAGTGGTATCTCGAAGGACACGGCGTCGATACCGTGATCGTCGCAGGAGCGCGGAATCAGCCGCACAATATCTCTGCCAGGGGATTCGAGTACGAAAAAGGTGCTGGAGATCATGCGTGGATCGTAGCGAATGTATCAGGGGAGAGTCTTCTCATCGAGTCGACTCTTGCACGCGTCGTTCCAAAATCACTTGAGAAATATTATCTCGCTGATAAAATATACACTGATATTTATGATGCTGTGGGATCCAGCAGGTCTGTCGAGGAGTACGACTGGTGGACCGTGGTGGATATCGGTTCTCCGGTGCCGTTTAAAACCCCGGTTTCATTGCCTGCCTCAACAGAGATTGAAACGGATATATTTAATCGGGTAAATGCTGAGCGGATGGATGACGGACTTTTGGCTCTAAAACAGAACGATGAGATTGCAGAAGTTGCCCGCGCGTATAGCCGCGATCTCGCAGCGCGCAGAGACTCTGGCGATAATGACGATAATGACGATAATGACGAGCTGGGCGACTTATTAAAGAAAAGCGGGATATCTCATTTCGATATCTCTATCGAACAGACGCTTTCGGTCCCGGGACCTGTCTACGACTACGAAGAGTTCTTACAAACATGCCTTGATGCATGGGCGCATGGCGAATCCGGAGAATATGCCGGAGCAGCGGATCTCGATGAATCCGGGATCGGCGTGGCGGTCTGCCCTGATGGGAACGTGTATATAACCCATGTCTCGATCAGGAGAATCCACTGTGGTTACAAGGGCGCGCCCTGCTGCAAGGAACAAGGTTATTATCCATGGTGCTATAAACCATGGGAATGCAATCGAGGAATATGCGAATAATAAACAGGTAGGCTTATCATGGCGATCCGGGACATAAAACCAACCAGGTCCGAACTCATAGAACTGAAAAAGAAGATCAAACTCGCAGGGAGTGGGCACAAGCTGCTGAAGATGAAGCGTGACGGTCTCATCCTGGAGTTTTTTGAGTTGCTTCACAGGGCAAAGAATGTTAGATCCGAACTCGATTCCGCTTACGCACTCGCGAACGAGAAGATAGGGCTTGCAAAGGCAGTAGAGGGAGCGGTTACAATAAAATCGATCGCGTTCGCACTCAAGGATGTTCCGCATATCGAACTCGAGAGCAAGAATGTGATGGGCGTGGTGGTTCCTAAGATCGAATCATCCCAGGTACAAAAAGACCTCTGCGAGCGTGGATACGGCATCATAGGGACGAGTTCATGCCTCGATGAGGCGGTAGAGTCGCATGAAGCCCTCGTTGAAAAGATAATCGTTGCTGCCGAGATCGAGACAGCGATAAAGAAACTGCTCGACGACATCGAACGGACCAAGCGGAGGGTCAACGCGCTCGAGTTCAAGGTGATTCCGGAACTCACCGATGCAGAGCGGTTCATCGAACTGCGCCTCGAAGAGATGGAGCGCGAAAACACCTTCCGGCTGAAGCGGATCAAGGCATGATCGATGCGAATGATCCTGAACTTCGGGGAGGGCTGCTCAAGTGGGTATGGATCATCTCGCTCGCCATGCTCGTACTTGGGTACATCCTTATGTTTCTTCTGATTACTGGCAGAATCGAACTCAGGTGATCTTCACTTCCACTGTACCTGTAGCTGTCCTGCCGCTTGCATCCGTGACAACAAGCGTGATGCTGTGCGTGCCATTCGCGAGTTCCGGTTCGAACGAACTTACATCCCCGGTCTGCCCATCCGGATCAGATCTCCAGTTGTATGTGATCGGAGGGGTGCCGCCATTCATCGCGCATGAGAAACTACCATCCCCTGTCGATATCGATGAGTCGATCGTGCGCAAGCCATCGTAACAATCCGCTCCGTCCTCACTCAACCATACCCTGCCGCTGCCGAGCTTGAGTGTAGATCCTTCCTTCGTATGCTTAACCCATGTTGTGTTATCCTGCTGGAACAGGTACAGCATATCCCCTGACGGTATGGTCTGGCTCTTGATCATCCATATTTCATCAGGCGACTTGCTCGCAAACGATTCCCAGCGCAAATCTGCGGCATCGTAACGGTACACGGTCCGGTCACCAAAGATGTCTTTGCCGACGCGCGCCTCATAAACGAGCCAGAGATCGGTCTTACGGTCATAGCAGCTTGCGTACCGATCATCGAACCATATAAGATCGCTATCGAGTATCGCAGGCTCGACAACAGGTTCGGCGCGGTTGCTGGTCGGCTCAAGCAAAGGTTCTGCTATCGGCAGCGATTCGCCCTCCCCCGTATCCTGTGGTACGGGATGCTGGAGCTGTTTTCAAGCGTGAAACGAATTGCCAATACTTGTGATCTCAGAACCCCTGACGATCCGGGTGTCGTCAGGCGCGCCCCTGTGCAGATAGTAGATCGTGCATTCATGCATCCGGTAGCCTCGCCACTTGATCTCATTCAGGACGTCTCTCGGACGTTTCGACCGGATATTTATTGCAGACACACCAATCGCTTTATCCATCTTACCGTATATTTACTTCTACGATAACGGAGCAGGCACCATGCTGTCAGAGATACAGGAATTCATAACCACGCATTACGTGGATCCGATCGTGACCGATTCCGGGTACAATATAGTAAACACCCTCACGTGGGCAGTGATACTTGGCATCTGCCTGATCGGCATATTCAAGGTCTTCAAGCATCTGCGTATCACGGTCGACCAGCGTTTCACAGCAGGGGTGGTCTGCTATGTCCTCTTCGGATCGAGTCTCCGCGTCCTTGAGGATGCCGATATCTTCACATCGCCGCTTCAGTACCTGTTCATAACGCCGATCATCTATTTTGTGGTCTTCTTCGTAACAGTGGCGGCTCTTCTGCTATCGATTAAGATCTATGGCAGCCGGTATCACGTGCCGTTTGCAGCCATCGGACTCGGTCTCGCGTCCGTGAATATTGGCGTGCTACTCCAGAGCGAAGGCATAATGCATCCGGTGGCAGCACTGCTCATCATTGTGCTCACGGTAATTTCCACTGCATTGATCTATATCGGCGCAGGGTTTGCAAAGGTCAAATTCTTGCGTGACCGGTTCAATATAATGCTTCTCGGATCGCACCTCTTCGACGCATCATCGACCATGGTTGGCATCGACCGCCTCGGTTATCATGGCAAGCACGTGGTCGAGAATTATCTGGTCGATCTAACTGGCACCGGAGCAGTGATGTATCCGCTCAAACTGATCGTCTTCATCCCGCTGCTCTACCTGATCGACAGTGAGTTTGATGAGATCGAACTGCGTGATCTGCTGAAACTTGTGATTCTCGTGCTCGGACTCTCCCCTGCATGCAGGAACACGATCCGGATTCTCTTTGGGGTGTGATTGGGATGCTTAAGAAGTGCATCGCACTCGTGACAGCGATCTTTCTGGCATCGATGATATCCGGATACCTGTATGCGGACTCGAATCCGTATGAATCCGCAAGGATTATGCAGGAACTATCCGGCGAACTTGGCTGGATTACGGATCTGGACCCGGTTCTGATCTTATTTGCCATATTCCTGAATAATGCAATCAAGAGTCTTCTTGCAATCGTGCTTGGGGTACTCGTGATCATTCCGATCATGTTCATCGTGCTCAACGGATACATTCTCGGCATCGTTATGTGCGAGTCTGCACGCATAGAAGGTCCTCTCTATGTTGCAGCAGCGATCCTGCCGCACGGCATAATCGAACTTCCGATGGTCCTCCTGAGTGCTGCTCTCGGAACGCGTATTGGTATGATGGTACTGCTCCGGATACGCGGCAAGATACCCACTGAAGAGATTCTATCCACGCTTAAGTGGTCGATATCCTTCTATTTCAGGCGGATTCTCCCACTCCTGTTCGTAGCAGCTGTAATCGAGACGTTCGTCACGCCGGCTGTGCTGTGGATTCTGGGGTGATGCGCCGCTCCGAGAGACTGATTGCGAATTTAAGCGGCACAGGAGGAGAGGCGATAACCGAGACCGCAACCAGCCATCACAGATTGCATGACCCTGCCGCGGCATGTAGGATCGTGAGCACATCAATTCACGAACCTCGCAATACCCCGGACTGGGGCACGTGGAGCGCAGAGGTCGCGATCTCGTAAAGCCGCTGGCGCAGGTCGGAACCGCGATCCCGCTCTTTGCGCTGACGCAAGTAGGGAAGGAACTCGTAATCGAGCGGGCAAAGGAGATCGGGACACCGGTGCTGATCAACACGATGCCGCTTCCTGTGCTTCCCGAGCAGAAGCAGCCGGGTTAGA
>JAYEFK010000046.1:0-9836 GCA_034658575.1 Methanobacteriota archaeon | reverse complement strand
AGGACGGTTGCGGCATCATCATAGATGAAATCGACCTCGTACTTGTTCTTCCAGTAATACGGCTTAAAAAATACTTTTGAGCCATAACCCCTCTTGATGAGATGCCATGCCACGATGTTTTCCGCCGATCTTCCTTTATCCCTATCGAGCGTGAGAGATTTCCTCAGCCCCTCTTCGCAGAAGTATAGCTTCTTCTCCCGTTTCTCAACCGCTTTCCCTGCGCGGGTGTAGACACCAGCTACGGATGTGAGCATGGAACTCGAAAGATAGTACAGATACAGTTTCAACGTCTCACGGTCCACACCCAGCCGTTCGGATAACCCCTTGTATGTGAATCGCTCGGTAGAGAACATCGCAATATCCCTTGCCAGTCTTTCGAGAAGCATTCCATCCTTCACCCGAAACACGCACGTGATGTCCCGAAACAGTATCAGCGAAAAGTAATCCTCGCTAAGAACCCTGTACCATCGCTCAACATCCCTGATCTTGAACCACTCGGGATAGCCACCCACCTCAAAATAAAGATTCATAAGATGCAACAAACGTTGTCTCTCTGTAATCACACTGAAATACGCCTTCTCAAGTTCCTGAAAGTCATCAATTCTTGCATGCAATTCCTCTGGTAAGGATACTCCACTCCACTCTACGAATTCCTTGAATGTCAGCGGAAAGACATCTATAAACCGTATTCTTCCAACGAGACTCTCGGAGGCATCCTTGTACAGCAGAGTTTTTGATGATCCTGATACGATAAATCTACATGTTGCGCGGGAATCGAGGTAGTATTTCAACTGAGTCTGCCACTCTTTTTGGACGTGTATCTCATCTAAGAATATGTGCACATCCTCCCTGACCGGATCTATTCCCGTGAGTTCGAAGTATGCGTTTAAGATTTCATGAATGGAGTCTACTTTTCCGAGGAGGTTGTCCACGCTCACATAAACGATCTTCTGCGGATCAATAGTCTTTAAGAGATGATCGATGTATTGATACAGTATTGTCGTCTTGCCGCTCCGCCGTATTCCGGAAAGGCATGTTATCCGTTCTAAATCCTCGATTTCCTGTATTTTTTCGATGTATTCTTTTCTGATAATGCCTTTATCTGCCTGCGACACATCTCCGGTCCGCCACCAGTAGTTTCTCGTCTTCAGGTAATCGATTACGAACTCTCTGTCCATTATGCAAATATAGTACGCAACATACGTATAAAGATTGCGGTCTGTATTTGCACTGTATGAAAGATATCCGACATCCCCGCGCTACATCTTACCACTGTTCTTGAGAGCCGGTCCGCACAAATTCAGCTCTCATTTCATATCCAGCTTAAAGAGCGCAGCAGTCGTCTCGAGGAAATCGAGATCCTCCTCTGCCGCGGCATTGCGCAGCGTCTTTGTTGGTTCTGCCAGCACCTTGTTGGTGATGGCATGGATGAGATATCGAATATCAGTGAAACAACGATCACATCGCTCGAAGATGGTGAGATCTCGACTTATACGATTGAACCGGAAGATTTGGGATTTGTGAGAGCGAAGATCAGCGATATCGCGGGAGGAACTATAGAATAGAATGCTCGTGACATCGTTCGGATATTCAAAGGAGAAGAGGATGCGAAGCGGGACATCGTGGTGCTCAATGCTGGTGCTGCAATCCTTGTCGGCGGAAAGGTGGATGATCTGGAATCTGGGGTTCGGAAGGCAGAGGAGGTCATCGATAGTGGTGCTGCACTGGATAAACTGCGTGCGTTTGCTGAGTTTGCAAGCGATATGTCGAGGGTGGAAGGGTTCGTAAGATCATATAACGCCGTGTGTTTGTGATTGGATTTCTTAAGGTTCTCATATCTCCAAAACGCAATCGAAAAGTCCTCTTATCCGCGGATGAATGCAGATGGATAGTCAGAGTGCAGTTGGACGGACAACGATGCACGTTTATTTTATAATTTCTTGTTCAAAAAAGAAAAGGATTCAAGTGATAAATTTCGCTTAAACCCTTTCTGGCTACACTTTCACTCCAATCCGAGCAGGGCGAGGATGCCCGCTGCGAATCCGGACGATGTCGCCACAGACACATCTACATCTTTCTTAACAGGAACAATAGGATGGTCTGCCCAGTTATTCACCGGATCGCTGCCACCATTTAGGTCCGTTATGTGGTACTTGAAATAGATATGCCCTCCATAAAGTGGCTCCGGGGTGCTTACATTTGTCTGCCAGCTTTTTCCCGGTTCCAGAACGAAATCCGGATATGGTGGTGACTGGAAACTTACATCTGTAAGGTTATCATACCAATCCCTGCTGGCGTTGAACGTTAGCCCACTGACAACGAAACTGTCTGTTTCATCGTCATTTGTGATGCTAAACTTATGAAGCCACTGTCCGGAGGAATTAGGGACGGGATCATCCAGCGTCCAACCACTTGACGGGATGGCTTTTATGGTCCATACGACGTCAGATATTCGCAGGGTATTGTAGGATGTCAGCCAGAAATCCACTTCGATGGTGATCCACGTGCAGTACGGAATCTCGGCTCCATACGCATTAACCTGTGCGCCATGCCCGTCATCGTGGGCATAGCTGCTCGAGTTTGTGAAGCCACTGATCTTTACGCGCCACCCATTCACTAAGATCCAGGGTTCTTTCTGCGTGATGTTGAAGTGGAGATCGGTTACATAGGGCGCCTTGTCCTGATGTATCTTGAACGTCTGGCGCACGAGTGTCCCTTCCTGCACTCCTCCTTTGGTAGTGGTGTCTGCCAGAGCCACCCCTACAGAAAGCATCAGTATCGCTACCATGCTTACCATCAACAGTCCTAACTGTTTCGTTTTCATGTCGTTTTACCTCCATGGTTTGCGTTCTATCTCTCCCCGGAGGCACAACCAAAAACCTTAATTAAGGATAAGGCGCAACATGGTCATGCCTTCGGGCGGTTCTCGGGGTTCGGCTTGCTCTTGCGGAACATCCGAACCCCGCGTGACATTTCTTTCAATGTCAGCGCACAATGCTGTGAAACTCGTTGTATAAGTAATTTCTGTCACGATCGTCTACACATGTAACACGCAGACGATTATATCTCCAGATACCAAGCGGTCATAAAATAGATATCCATCGCTAAAACAGACCATCCCACAATTCAAAATCTCAACAAAAAGAAGTGGTTGGTGTGTGGTGGAAATCACCTAATGGACAATCCAAGTTTATAATATTTCCCCCCATATTCAACATATTTCTCTTCGGTTAGATTGCTTATGTTCACCATGAACCTGTATTGGAGATATTTTGCCTTCTTGTGGTCTACAATGATCATATCCCTACGTAAAATGCGTGAAAGTGGCTTTTCTCCTTTGATCACCCCTATAAGAACAGGATTCTCCTTTAAGTCCTGTTCTGTTGGGTGTATCACTGTTCCATTTCGAGCTACGCTCTCATTTACTTCATGCACGTGGATTACACATGCTCCTGGCGGGTCATAATCATAAACTGCCCGCACGGCCAATATAATTATAAAAATTGTTAACACAACCTTCCACCATTTTAAGCCGCTCATATTGTGCACCCCTATATTTCATTTTCAGCCTCGCCGGCGGGTTCGTTCGCAGTCATCTGTAGATTTAAAATTGCATCGCAATGATAAAAATACAGAGTCATCCAGCTGACTCTGCCACTCTTAACATCTCTTCTTTCGTAATCGTGCCTGATAGCGAATACTCGATGCCACCTGCGCTCCACCGGAGCGTGTTGATACCGAACATGGATCCAAACTCTCCGTCAGTACCATTGATGCTCACCCCTTTCGGATCGCTTATCTCCGGTTCGATATGGTCCACAGCATCGCTGACCCACTCTGAGATGTGCAACAACTCTGATCCATTCGTGTACATCAGCGACACTCTGTTTTTACCAAAGACCACAGCATGGTCGAATTCACAGCCATCAGGCAGGTACAAGGGGGTTTTCAGATCGAAACTAAGATTGCCCCTTGCTTCCTCAAGCGTCATCTCCTGAGGCATCCTGTCTTCAAACGATCTCTCCACAACAACGGCACCCTCCGGGACTTCGAATATGAACTCGCTGTCCGGGATACCTGTGTTGAACGTTATATCTCTGTATTCGGTCTTCACCGCGAGATTTTCGTCCGGATCGTACATCGCAATCCCGAGAAGCATCCAGTTTTCGCAATCGACCCACACACGAGTATTGGTGATATCCTGTACAAGCTCGGTTTCATCTCTGGGAGTTATATTGAGCACATAAGCACTCCGTCCATTGATACTCTCGGTGCCCCCGTATGATAGGTCAGTCTCATTCAGGAGATTCCTGATGATCTCGGTGTAGTTCATATCAAAGGGCCCGCATTCCGTCTCCCGAAGTTCCATCTTTGTTACCTGATTCTTTGCAGGGTCATACATCCACATCGTGCTGCCGTTTGTGACCATTACCGTGCCTGCAAGTTCGGCTGGCTCGATGTATTCGAAACGGCTTTTATCAGGTGACTTGGTCATGGTCTTCACCTGTGTGTTTTCCGTTTTCCCGGCAACGATGAGGTCAGGACCATCGTGGCTGAGAAGTCTTCTATGCTCTCCTGCTTTGCTTTCATCCTATCCGCGATCTCGTCTGCGGTCATATCAGACACCTGATCGACGCATCCTGTGTTCAGGACGGCTGCAAGAACCATCAGGACTGCTGCGATCTGTTTCATCTGTTTCTTCATTTGTTTTTATCCTCCTGTGTTGTTTCTGTTGTACGGGCTAAGCTGTGGTTGCTTTTTGTGCAACCATCGACTCTGCTATTTTTATGAGTTCTTCTTTGCTTATTATGCCCGTAATCATAACGTCTGATCGAATATAAGCAAATACTCGATCTATTAGATCTATTACTGTGCTTTATGGCGGTTCTCGGGGTTCGGCTTGCTCTCGCGGAACATCCAGAACCTCCGCATGACATCCTTTCAATGCAACGCATCTCACCGTGAAACTCATTTATGCATGTAACACGCAGACAATTGCATGCCCATGTCTTCGTAGAGCCAAGCAGATGTGTCATGGGCAAATTACCGATGTCTTGACACGAAGAAAGAAATACCAACGGGTTGCTTAAAATCATTTTACTATGCGCCTGACAATTGAAATTATCAGAGCGACTGCAACAATTATAAATAAAATAAGAAAAATGCTACCAACAAATTGACCAAAACGCATAAAAAAGATATCATATTCTAAATACAAATCTGGATATAAATATACTATTAGATAATATAAAATAGAAACGAGTAGCAATGCCACTAAAAGTATCGTTGCAATAGAACTTATAGATATCTTTCGCAACATTGCTACTTTCCTCACCTCGTAGTGGTTATGACACAGTTACCCTAAAACTGTCATCGTCCCACGCCGGAATTCCAAGTAGTATCTCTTGCTCGTGGTCATATGCATAGTGGGTGAAACTGCCCGCGCTATCATACTTGACCTTCACCTTTATGTATTCCTCATATCCAAACAGGTGAAAGGCTTGCCAGTATATGACCGTGGCAGGTCCACAAACCCGTCCACATTCTGGCAACCACACACAATCATCACTCGTTGGGAGATCATGCACGGAATATGGTTGCTGACCATCGAATACCTCTATATATTCGACATCATTCGGTATCTTCAAGTAGTAGCTGGCAAATCCATCAGGAGCCCAGTTATCCACATGGATATTTACAGTTCCATACTCAGACGTATCGTAGTCATATTTGTCGGGCCAGATATCAATGAAAGCATCCACGAGGATACTTTTGACTATCGGTGGCTGACTTCCGTCCGGAGCGATCAACGGGTTCGAAGAGTAGTGTCTTGTCCTTACAAGCTTTCCGTCAGCATCGTATATTTTTGCTATATACATGTTGTCTGACGTTTCCACTTTCACCGTGTATCTATCTGTAATGCCACCACATTTCAATATCACAGTGGCACCAGTGAGATCTGGGTAATTGTCCACTGTTAGTTCTCCGCTGCCAACACCGAATGTGGTTTTTGTTCCGGACGTTTCGATAACTTTGGCGCTGATGTCCGATTCGGCACTCACCATCGGCACTAACGCAAACGCCGCCAGTAAAAGCACGGCAAATACCGCGCCTATTCCAATTCCTTTACTTTGTATCATGTTGTTGTCCTCCATATTGGTTTGCGTTCTGTCTTTCCCCGGAGGCACAACCATAAACATGATCATGCCTTCGGACGGTTCTCGGGGTTCGGCTTGCTCTTGCGGAACATCCGAACCCCACGTGACATTTCTCTAATGTCAGCGCACAATCTTGTGAAATTCATGGTATAAACCGTTTCTGTCACGATAGTCTACATATCGTAACACGCAGACGATTGTATGTCCAGATACCAGGCGGTCATAAAATAGATATCCATCGCTAAAAGAGACTATCCCACAATTCAAAATCTCAACAAAAAGAGGTGGTTGGTGTCATGGTGGGAATTACCCAATAGATAAACTAAGTTCATAATATTTCCCTTCATATTCAACATATTTTTCTTCGGTTATATTGCTCATGTTCACCACGAACCTGTGTTGTAAATATTTTAACTCCCTGCGATCTGTAATGACTCCATCCCTACGTAACATGCGTGAAAGTGGCTTTTCTCCTTTGATCACCTCTGTAAGAACAGGATGCTCCTTAAAGTCCTGCTCTGTGAGATGTATCACCGTTCCATTTCGAGCCACACTTTCATTTACGTCAAATACGTGGATTCCACCCGACTTTGGACCGCCATAATAATAACGCTCCCCTGTCCTAATGACAAATATGAGTATAAAAATTATTAACACAACCTTCCACCATTTTAAACCGCTCATGTTGCGCATCCCTATGTTTTATTTTCAGGATATCCTGGCGGTGTTGGCGCAGGAAATTGTGAACCGACCGATATCACATCTCCGTTATATG
Source organism: Methanobacteriota archaeon (assembly GCA_034658575.1). Classification (GTDB taxonomy): domain Archaea; phylum Halobacteriota; class Methanosarcinia; order Methanosarcinales; family Methanogasteraceae; genus Methanogaster_A. Next base: position 2,903 of record JAYEFK010000046.1, on the reverse strand, counting down.
TCACGAAAACATTCACACGTTTGTACGTTCCATTAACTATCTTAATCGAGACTTGATACATCTCCTGTCCATCGAAAACGGCTTTGCTCACATCATAAACTTCAAAATCGCTGTTATTTATCATAATAAGAGTTCTTGAATCATTTAAGGCAATAGGCACAGCATCCTCTTCACTGATTCTCTTGTTCCCAAGGCAGCCACTTAACAAAATAGAAATAAATAAAATAAAAATAGCGAGTATGGGGATCAAAACCCCATACCGATTATTGCTTAATCCAACAATTTTCTTTCGATCCATATATTATCCTACATTAGTCTATCCACGAATCAATCTTGTATGAACTGGATCCTCCTGGAATATATCTATTGACTTTCACGGGAGATAGCCCATAAGAATCTGTGGTCTCAGGTAGATTACCGTTCCACCAATAGGCGTTATAGTTGTTGCCTTCTTTCTTATACAGGAACGAATCCTTGAAATATCCCACAGAACACGACTCAAAGTCATCAACACTTGCTGCAAAACACTCGTGATTCGCATCTGGATTGTTGTTATAGTGGGAGAGGTTTCCGGATCGTATTAAGTTATCATCCCACCAGATATTGTACGGATATCCCGTGCCATCATAATCATAAACATATATTATGAAATGATGATCTACGTTCGGATCCGTTGTACCCCATGTTTCTAATGCCACTACCTTAAGCAGATGTCCCACCTCCACGTAATTCGTTACGAGCTTCTTCTCGTGGTTTAGTGAGTAACGGATACGGTTTACGCCGTCGTTTGACGGCATGCGGTTCACTACGTCTATGTCTATTTCCCACACGATGACTGGCAATAGCTTTCAGAAGATGTTTATACAAGCCGGGCAGAGACTTTTCGTCAGCACGTAGAAACGTGTCCTTAAATGCATCTAAATGCTGTAACGTACCTTTGAAACTCAATGTCCGCGGTGAAACATCATACTGATGCGCCGCTTGCGCCATGACCGTTCGGATCAGATTATACGCCAGCAAATGCACCCAGATTTCTTTACAAACCATGTCCGGTGTTTTACACCTCAAAACATCCATCTGGAGAACTGTTTTGATGAATCTGAAATCCACTTCGATAAACCACCGTTTCATGTAAAGTTCACCGAGTTCCTTTCTTGTAACTTCTTTTGGGTCAAGGAGGGTGGTAGTAATGATTTTTCTATTGCTTTTGATCTCGCGTATTGTCAATGTGTCCGGCATCTGGCAGTACATGATCTCAGACATCCAATCTGGTCGTTGTTTTGGCTTTTCCCATATAACTGTGTGGTCTTTTTTTACCAAGCCGCTTACCTCGACGGAAATCACTTTTACGACGGGCATGGATCCGGAAGACCGCGTACGCGCCCAACCGCCGCAACATGACAATCAAGAAATATGAACAATAGTAGCGATCTCCCAGTATAATATCGCCGGTGGATATGCTACTCAATATCTGGCGCAACAAAGCATGTTCGCCAGTTTCCTTGCCCTTGTAAGGCCCAATCGCTACGTCAAGGACTGCTCCGCAAGATAATGAGATTATCGCGACGATACGGGCGATTGGAAAGCCCACACCTTCTTTCTGGCTTTCTGGCTGCGGATATATCTTCTGATTTTCAGGAGTATCTGGCATTGAGACTGTCGTTCCATCTACAAGCTTAACTGAACGACCTTTCCACTTCCAATCCTCTTCTGACTTCAGATGAAGTAATCTCCCGGTCTCACGCACCAATCTCCTGACAAGTCTTTCAGGCAGGCGCAATCTGGCATTACAATAAGATTTGGTGTTTGATGAGCAGGGCGGCTCGCCTTGTGCCACTCGTTCCGCAAGCACCTTTGCTACTGCATTTTGGCAGGAATGATCTGAACTGAGTACTTGAGACAAAAAAGCACATAAAGTAACTATAGGGGGGAAAAATTCGGCATCGATAACTGCTTACTTCTTCATCCATAATATTCTGGATGGTTTCAGCCGAAAGGATATCGCTGAAGGGTAAACCCCCGGATTGGGCAAAGCATCCCCTCATTACTCTTATCTGGTGGGAAATCCGTTTGCGGATGGAATCGAACATTGTTGGCACCTCGTTTGTGGATTCGTAATAATTTACGAATCTTTATGCTAACATAATAAGATGCCAAGTATATATACTTTATTGATTCTATTGGATTATTTTCTTAAGGTAGTAGCATTGCCCCATGTTTCCCATTCTTGACCAGCTGGGCGTGTGCTGTCATAGGTATATACCACATATTCGTCTGGTTTCCAGTGGAATCTGGCAACACCAACCTTTATCCATATACCACTGTTGCCTATGTGACTTGTAAAATAGTGATATTGCGTGCCACCACTTGAGACCTGCAAATCACCTGGACGCATGTAGCCGTTGATGCCATGATAATTCTCTTCGTAGATTACCATCCGCCCATCTTTTTGTACAACACCGTCTTTGCTCCCAGATTCTTCCAACAACTCCTTCTGTACCTGCTTAAAGTAGCCTACAACCCTTTCATTATCCTCATCGGTCCAACCTTCCTGACGTTTAATGGTCATATTAAGAGTCGCCTTTGCAATTTCAGATTCTGTAAACCCTTTTTGCATTAGATCTCTTATGAAGGTAGGAGTTCTCATGTCTGATGTGTTTTTATCGACTTTGTCAGGTATTCTCTGCTGACTTGTATCTGCCGGGTCATCTGCCCATACGGCAGACACGGATATCGCTGCTATTAGCAGCGCAGCAAGCAGCATTGCGGCTGCTATTCCGAATCCTTTCGGTTTCGTTATTCCTTTCATGTTGTTTTACCTCCTTTGGTTTGTGTTCTATCTCCCCCGGAGGCACAACCAAAGTATAACCATAAGGCGCAACTTGATCATGCCTTCGGGCGGT
>JAYEFK010000045.1:0-2246 GCA_034658575.1 Methanobacteriota archaeon | reverse complement strand
TATTACTTCAATCAAAAAAGATTGGAGGGATGGAAATATATCTTTCTCGCCAAAACCAGCAATCACCACGCCCGACATGTTTGGCGGATCAACACCTTCTATAAATTTCACAAACAAATTTACAGCGATCTCTGTCAGTCGTCTGGAAAGATGATCAGTTAAAAGCAAATTTTCAAATACATCTTTTTTAGCTTTGTTAATAACATTTCCATATTTATTTATTAAATCTTTGGTATGGTTTTCGGGAATTGTTGGGGGCGATTCCACCCCCTCCCATTTATCGTGGTTATTTTCTATGATTTCAGACGTTATTTTATTGATCTCCCCATCTGTAACCACATCTCTCTCACTAATGGTTTCATTTACTCTTTGTACGATTTCATACCGGATGAGTGAAAAATAACTATAAACATTATCTTCAAAATACTTTTCTTGTTCGGATTCAGGAATTAATCGCTTTTCCCTGCTCAAAAAGTTTATAAAATCATCAGCATATTCTTTTAAAGTGTCAAACTTTTCTGTATATAAGTCACCCCTATAGGTTTTAATCATAGTCTCCCAGGGAATTCCCATAAAATTAGCGTTGCCATAGATCATTACGCCGACGGGATGATACTTAGATAAACTGAAAATCTTATTAGCTGAAGTAAAGATTTTCCCCTCGCGCAAGGTAACAGCGCTGTCTGCTGCAATTGCGATCGCTTCTTTGTTCATTATTGCTATTTCAGCGGTCATATCAGCTCCTTTTTTGTAGCAGTGCACTCAAACCGGATCACACGGCAAAAAATAAAAAAAAAGAGACGACCTCAGAAGAGATCGCCAAGATTGACCTTGAACGCGCCCAGACTTCCGCCGTAGTTTCCAGCAGTGATCTTCTTGATGCCCGGCATCTTCACAGCAGCCTCGATTCCGGCTTTGGTCGCGACGGTCACGGCTTCGAGGTCAATACCATTGATCACGAGTTCATACACTGCATTGACATCGGCAGGGATGTTCGTGTCCTCGACCTTGTCTTTGAGCGTCGGGGAAAACCTCTGGTTCGTTGTTGCCGTCATGAACGTGTATGTGTCCGCGCCCGGTTTTGAGCCACTTGCAACGATCCCACCCGGAAATGGCGTGATCGATCCTTTGCACTGCCTGACCGCCTCTACCGCAACCCTTGCTGCCTCAAGCCCGTTTGCCTGAGTGTCTGCAAGGATGAAGAAGTTACCGCCTGCAACACCATCGACCGCACCGATTCCGTGCTCTATGATGAAGTCGCCTTCCATCATCGGGATCGCGTACGCCTTGCGCCCGCCGACCTCAAGTTCTGACTCATAGCCATCAGCAAAGAACTTCAGCTTGAATCCGGTATCGAACTGCTTCTCCGCATCAGGAAGCCCGTTCCACACAGCAGTCGTTGGTGCTGTCAGGACACACTGGCTGATCCGATTCATCAACTGTTCCTCAAGCGCCTTATACCCAAATGTGCATATCTGGATGTAGACGCCAGGACGTCCGTCCGGTGTCTCGCTGCCATCGACAACGCACTCAATTCCAGCCTCTGCCGGGCACAGGATTACAGATGTCCCGAATCCAGTTGCTTCCGTTGCAGCAACCATTGCCCAGTGCTCGGTCGCGCCAGTGATCAGCACCCGTGCCACCTTGATACCAAACGCCTCTGCGTAGGTATCCTCGATTTCAACTCCGTTTAATTCCATAGAAATACCTCTACGGTGTCATCAGTGGGATAGTACTAAAAGTTTTACATGCGGAAGATATCACTCAACCGCCGCGTAATAGTACTCACCGTTCGCCTTCTGCTCCCGATCGAGCCTGGAACCCGGTTTGTTGATCCGCGGTCGTTTCGTCTCCTCGTCACGCCTGAATGTGATATCCAGATTCTTAAGGAACCGGTTCATGCCCTCGCGCAGACCAAACGGTCCGAAGACCTCGCCATGTACGGCAGGCTCTCCTTCGAACACGAGCAGCCGGTCGCTTAAGAGATCGATCACGTAGATGTCGTGATCGATCACGATCGCTGTCGCATGTTTGTTCTCGGCAAATCTCCGTATGGCGGAGCACGCAGAGACCCGCTGCTCAACATCGAGGTGCGCGGACGGCTCGTCCAGCACGTACAGGTCGGCGTCCCTGGAGAGGCACGCAGCGATCGCAACCCGCTGGAGTTCGCCGCCGCTTAAGTCCGCAATCTCCCGCTCCATCAGATACCTGAGCTGGAGCGGGTTTGTGATGCTGGTCTCGTAGTA
>JAYEFK010000044.1:0-2261 GCA_034658575.1 Methanobacteriota archaeon | reverse complement strand
ACCAAATTCGGGATATACGGCGGGCAGTTCATCCCTGAGATCCTGATGCCAGCCATAGAAGAACTGACCGCGGGATACGAGAAGTACAAGAACGACCCTGAATTCACAGCCGAGTTGAACCGCTACCTTGCAGATTTCGCGGGCAGACCGACGCCGCTCTACCACGCAAAGCGATTAAGCCGTGAATACGGCGTCAAGATCTACATCAAGCGAGAGGATCTCGTGCACGGCGGCGCACACAAGCTGAACAACACGATAGGGCAGGCGCTCCTTGCGAAGTACATGGGAAAGACGCGGATCATCGCAGAAACAGGAGCCGGGCAGCACGGAGTGGCAGTTGCGATGGCTGGCGCAAATCTCGGGATCGAGACCGTGGTCTACATGGGCTCTGTCGATATGGAACGCCAGCGGATGAACGTCTACCGGATGCAGCTTCTCGGAGCGGAGGTGATTCCTGTGGAGTCAGGATCAAAGACGCTTAAGGATGCGATCAACGAGACGCTCCGTGACTGGGTCGCAACTGTCGAGAACACGTATTACATCATCGGCTCTGTCGTCGGTCCCCATCCATATCCTGTGATCGTCAGGGACTTTCAGACAGTCGTCGGGAATGAAGCGAAGGAGCAGATCATGCGTGCGGAAGGGGGGCTGCCGGACTCGATCGTTGCATGTGTAGGCGGAGGCAGCAACGCGATCGGTGCATTCTATCCGTTTCTGGACGATGCGGACGTCGATCTATTCGCGGTTGAGGCGGGAGGCAGCAATCTAATGGTCACCGAGAAGACCGCATACCATTCAGCCTCGCTCTGTACAGGCGTTCTCGGGTCGCTTCACGGCGCGATGTCAAAGATTCTGCAGAATAAGTACGGGCAGATCCTTGAATCGTCCTCGATTGCCGCGGGTCTCGATTATGCCGGCGTTGGTCCCGAACTCGCGTATCTTGCTGATATCGGCAGGATCAAGCCTGCGAATGTCAGCGATGACGAGACGCTTGATGCGTTCTTCGAGCTCTCGAGGCTTGAAGGGATCATCCCCGCGCTTGAATCGGCACACGCGGTTGCGTATGTGAAGAAGGCGGCAGAGAGCGGAGAACTTGGGGATGTTGTTGTGATCAATCTGTCCGGCAGGGGGGATAAGGATGTGTATTCGGTGGCGAAGCGGGAGGGGTTTTGAGTGAAAGTGATAGGAGCTGGATATGGATTGAACGACTATAACGCGAATTTGAGAAAGTGGTTGAACACCCCGGTTGAAGTCGAAAGAACCGATGCGCTGAAAGAGCACGATTTGGTGGTGTGGAGTTTATTAGATCTGTCGTTTGAACCAGTTAAATCAGAAGTTATCTGAACTGACAACGTTAATCAAAACAATCGAGATGATAGGATGATACCGGATTATCAAAGTATTATGCTTCCTCTGTTGAAATATGCAGGAGATAAGAACGAGCATCATATCCGCGATGCAATAGAGCAGCTTGCGAATGAGTTTGATTTGACGGAAGAAGAGAGTAAAGAAGTGGTACCGAGTGGTCAACAATTAACTTTTGATAATAGGGTTTCGTGGGCAAAGACTTACTTGAAGAAAGCAGGTTTAGTAGAGTCGCTCCGAAGGGGTTATTTCAGAATAACTGAACGAGGAGTCAACGTTTTAGAAGATCGACCAGATAAGATTAACATGAAGTATCTTGAGCGATATCCGGAATTCACTGAATTTAGAAACTCATCAAAATCTGTTAGTGAGGAATCTGGGGATGTTCAAGAGTATGAAGAGTCCACTCCTGAAGAACTGATGGGGATCGGGCATCGAAAACTGCAAAATGATCTTGCTTATGAGCTGTTAGATAATATTAAAAGATGTTCCCCAAGTTTCTTTGAAAGATTGGTTATCGATCTTTTAGTAAAAATTGGATATGGTGGGTCAAGAGAAGATGCAGGTAAAGCGATAGGGAAAAGCGGTGATGAGGGAATTGACGGGATAATAAAGGAAGACAAACTTGGATTGGACATTATTTATGTGCAGGCAAAGAAATGGGAAAATCCAGTCAGCCGACCTGAAATACAAAAGTTTGCAGGTGCTTTGCAAGGACAGAGAGCAAAAAAAGGGATTTTTATAACAACTTCTGCGTTCTCAAAAAATGCAATTGAATATACTTCTGTAATTGACAGTAAGATCATCCTCATCGATGGTGAACAATTAGCTAAATTGATGATCGAAAATGGTGTTGGTGTGTCAAAAATTGCTTCTTACGATATTAAAAAAATAGA
>JAYEFK010000043.1:0-9924 GCA_034658575.1 Methanobacteriota archaeon | reverse complement strand
ACGGTGTAAAATGCCATTGCTTTGTTCCATTGGCTTCGTCGAACTTCTTTTACACCGCCACAGTTATCTATCAATTACCGCCTAAAGAGCAGCAATTCTAATTATGGAATGGAATTTTGTTTGGCACGTGCTATCAGTACATTACGCAAATAACTAATGCGATATAACTTACAAAAATGACATATTTTTTAAGAAACACTATCACAATTTTATCTTTTTTTTTGCTGTTTCGGGTCGTTGTTGCCTGAGAAAATTTTCAAAAGAGGAATTGCTGTCCAAAGAGGTCTTTAAAAACGTCGAAAATGATTCCACAGCACTCCGCGAATACGCGCCCGTCTACACCACCTCCTCCGCGCTCATCCCACCGCCCAACCTCCAGCGCATCGGATGCCCCCGAACTTCATTCGGGGTGGCGCGGACGGAGCTTCAAGATGTACGCGCAGTATCTTATCTGTTTGAGAGTCCCTAAGATGCGAGCCTGCGATAACAAATATATACCAAAACGATCCATTCAAGAGAGATGACCCGCACCCCGAATCTCGATTATAAAGCACTCGGGCTGAAAGCCGGGCTGGAGATCCACCAGCAACTAAACACCGCGCATAAACTCTTTTGCAGATGCCCGACGCTGCTCCGGAACACAGATGACTCGAATTACGAGTTTTACAGGTACCTGCGACCGACGCAGAGCGAGATGGGCGAGACCGACCGGGCAGCACTCGAAGAGGCGAAAGTCGTCCGCAAATTCAGGTACAAAGCCTATCCGAGCACCTGTCTCGTCGAGAACGATGAAGAGCCGCCGCGGGAACTGAATGAGGAAGCGATCGATATCACGCTAATGATCACCCGCCTCTTAAACATGCAGCCGATCGACGAGCTCCATACCATGCGAAAGATCGTGATCGACGGCTCGAACACGGCAGGATTCCAGCGTACATCGCTTGCCGCAACCGATGGCTACATCGAGACGTCGGAGGGCAGGGTTGGCGTGGATGTGCTATGCCTCGAAGAGGATGCTGCCCAGCGGGTTGGGGAAGAAGAGGATACGGTTGTCTTCTCGCTCGACCGCCTCGGGATACCCTTGGTCGAGATCGGCACCGCGCCTGACATCGTCTCGCCCGCGCACGCAAGAGAGACTGCCGAGCAGATCGGGATGATTCTTCGGTCAACCGGTGCGGTCAAGCGCGGGATCGGCACGATCAGGCAGGATGTGAACATCTCGATAGCAGAGGGCGCAAGAGTTGAGATCAAAGGAGTCCAGGAACTCGACCTGATCGAGACCATCGTTCGGTACGAAGCACTCCGCCAGGTCAGACTGCTTGAGATCCGGGAGGAACTTAAGAAGAGAGGCGCAACCGTCGGCGAGACTACGGACGTGACGCAGATATTTGAGAATACCGATTCATCGGTCATCAGGCGCGCAATTAAGGGTGGATGTGTGCTTGCACTACACCTCCGTGGATTCGGGGGCATGGTCGGGGCGGAGATCCAGCCGGACCGCCGTCTCGGATCTGAGTTTTCGGATCAGGCAAAGAAAGCAGGCGTTGGCGGGATATTCCACACCGATGAACTGCCCGCCTACGGGATCACCGATGCCGAGGTCGGCGCGCTCCGGGATTTCGTGGGCGCAGAGGCAGAGGATTGCGTGGTAATCGTTGCTGATCTATGCGATCGGGCAGCGGATGCGATAGAGGCGGTTTCTGCGAGGGCGGAGCAGGCACTTACAGGGATTCCTGAAGAGACCCGAAAGATGCTTCCTGATGGTACCAGCGCGTATCTGCGACCGCTTCCGGGTGCTGCACGGATGTATCCCGAGACCGATGTTCCGCCGGTTCCGATATCCGGAAGGATAGAGGGGATTGCGATCCCGGAGTTGCTTTCTGATAAAAAGGATCGTTACGTCAGGGAATATGATCTTTCAGAGGATCTGGCACGGAAGATAGTATATTCCAGATATCTGGATGTCTTTGATGCGGTTATATGCTCGGTGAGCGTGGATGCTGCTCTTGTGGTGCGGACACTGACCGCAACCCTGACTGAACTCCGGAAAGACGGTGTACGGATCGGGGAATTTTCGGATAGGCACTTTTTAGAACTGTTCAGTCTGATCGCGGATAATACGATTGCGAAAGAGGGAATTATCGAGATATTACGCATGCTTGCAAAGCAGCCAGAGCGTCCGGTTGCAGACGTGGCAGAGAGCATCGGCATCGTCGGCATGGATGAGGTGGAGATTGCGGATACGATCGCAAGGATTGTTACGGATCGGAGTGATTTTGTCCGCGAACGCAGAATGGATGCGGTGGGTCCGCTGATGGGTGTTGCGATGCAGAACCTGCGCGGCAAGGCGGACGGCAAATTAATCAGCAAGATACTTACGGAAAAGATCAGGGAGGAATTGGCATAATCAGCGTTAATCGGTACAAATGCGGATACTGCGGGGCATGTGTATCGGTCTGCCCGGTCGGGGCGATCGAACTCATAGAGACATGGATCGAGATTGCAGATACTTGCACCGAATGCGGTGCCTGCGCTCGAATATGTCCGATCGGGGCTATCGAGGTACTGAAATGAGGGATAAATACGACATCATCGTTGTCGGCGCAGGACCTGCTGGCTCGATCACTGCAAAGACCGCTGCTATGCGCGGATGTAATGTTCTGATGATCGAGAAGCGGCAGGAGATCGGGGATCCGGTCAGGTGCGCAGAGGGTGTTGCGAAACCCAGGATCAAGAGGCATGTAGAACCGGACGAGCGGTGGATTGCTGCTGAAGTCAGGGGTTCACGGATATTTGCGCCGGACGGCACCGGTGTCGAGCTATCAGAGGACGTTTCAGGAAGCGAGGTCGGGTACGTGCTCGAACGCAAACTCTTCGACCGTGCGCTTGCCGATGCAGCGGCGCTTGCCGGAGCAGAGGTGCAGGTCAAGACGCGGGCAACAGGTCTGATCATGGAAGACGGGTATGTGAAAGGCATCACCGCGATGCACCTCGGCTGCGAAGAAGTGGAGATCCGTGCGGATATCGTGATCGGTGCTGACGGCATTGAATCCAGGATCGGGCGGTGGGCAGGCATCGATACCACGCTTCCGCCCTCTGAGATAAACACCTGCGCACAGTTCCTTGTGGCAGACATCGATGTCGCTCATGATCGCTGCGAATTCCATCTCGGCAGTGCGGTAGCGCCATCAGGGTACTTATGGATCTTCCCAAAGGGCAACCGGTGCGCAAATATCGGAATCGGGGTCGGCGGCAATACATGCAGCCCAGGGAAACGCCCGATCGATCTGCTGCAGGACTTTGTCAGGACTCGCTACCCTGATGGCAAGATCATCGAACTCGTGGTCGGCGGCGAGCCGGCATCCGGTCCGATCGGACAGACGGTCGCAAACGGATTGATGCTGGTAGGCGATGCCGCGCATCAGGTCGATCCGCTCACAGGCGGCGGTATTGCCAATGCGATGGATGCAGGGAGCATCGCAGGAGACGTTGCTGCCAGTGCGATTGCGGAGGGGGACGTCTCTCTATCGAGATTGCAGGAATACGATGCCGGCTGGAGGGCGGAGTTTGGGAAGAGATTGAACATGTCGCTTGCTGTTAAGAATCGTTTCGTAACGCTTATGGATGATGATCTGAACAAGCTTGCGCATTCTGTCGAAGGTCTTGATTTTTTCACGATGGATCTATTCGGACTGCTGGTTGCACTGATCAAGAAGAACCCGAAGACGCTCTGGAGTCTAAGGAAGATGTTTATGTGATTTGGTATTTGGGTGGTGTCTTGCTGCCGATCCGTGCAATGGCAGCCGCGCCACCAACATCTTTAAATATTCGGAAGTAAAAGATAATCTTTGTGATGCGGTTTATTGGCAGGGAAATAGAACTCGAGTTTCTTGAAAAGAAATTCGATTCATCAGGTGCCCAATTTGTAGTTATCTACGGCAGAAGACGGGTTGGGAAAACCGAATTGATAAAACAGTTTTGCAAAGAAAAAAACTCGCTTTACTTTCTCGCAGACAAGAGAGGGACGCTGCTGAACGTAGAAAGGTTTGCGCAAAAAGCAGCAGACCAATTAAGTGATGTCGTTCCAAAAGCGGAGAGTTTTTATGACTTTTTCAGATATTTAATCCAACGTGCTGCATCTAAAAGAGTAGTCATCGTTATAGACGAATTTTCCTATCTTATGGAGCGGGATAACACAATATCTTCTATGTTTCAGGTTATATGGGACGAATACTTAAAAAACGAGAATGTTATGTTGATCCTTTGTGGTTCATCGGTATCTATGATGATTGAAAGCATGCTTTCACAGAAAGCACCGTTGTACGGGCGACGGACCGGACAATGGAAGCTTGATCCGCTAAAGATACACAATGCGCGGAAATTCCACGGGGAGATCGGTGCTGAAAGGGCTGTTGAGTTTTATAGCGTCACCGGCGGAGTTCCTCTTTACACTCTCGAATTCGATGCAGAGAAAGATGTGTTTGAAAACATAAGGGAGCATATTTTAACAAAAGGGGAATTTTTGTATGACGAAGCAGAGACGCTGCTGAAAGAAGAACTGAGGACATATTATTTATATCTTTCTATATTTGAGGCTATTGCGATGGGTAAAAACCGCAGCGTCGAAATTGCTGATTATTCAAAGATCTCACAAAAAGATTTGCCAAAATATTTAACCACTCTGATGAAACTCGAACTTGTAGGAAAAGAACATCCTGTAACAGAGAAAGAACAGAGCAAAAAGACGCGATATTTTGTGAAAGACAATTTTTTCAGGTTTTATTTCAAGTACATACACCCAAACAAAACAGAGATAGAATCCGGAAACCCGGATAAAGTGATAAGTATTATAAAAAGGGATTTTGGCTCATACATTGGAAAAAGCTTCGAAAACGTGGTCTACGAATCCCTTGTGAGACTGAACTCACTGGGCAGAACGCCATTTAGTTTTACCATGATCGGTAGAATGTGGGGGAAGATACCGGGCAAGCCGAGAGGAGAAAACACGTACGAAATAGACATCGTTGCCTTAAACGATAGAACAAAAGAGATTCTTTTTGCAGAGTGTAAATGGAAGAACAAAAAGACAGATGCCGGCGCCCTCGAAACTCTGGCTGAAAAATCCAGGTTTGTCAAGTGGAACAATGCCGAAAGAAAAGAATATTTTGCTGTTTTCTCAAAATCGGGCTTCACAGAGAAGGCATACACGTATGCGGAAAAGAACGGTGTTTTGCTTTACACACTTCCGGATGTGTTGCGATGAACAAATCCGAACCATCAACCGAAACCGCGTGGCACAGACTGACCGCGGAACAGGTTTTTGAAGCTCTCGGGTCAGGAGAGGCAGGGCTAACATCAGATGAGTCTAAAGCAAGACTTGAGCGCTACGGATACAACGAACTGATATTTAAGAAACGAAGTGCACTTGTCCGGTTTTTGATGCAGTTCAAGAGCCCTTTAATCTATATCCTGTTAGCTTCCGCCGCAATAACCAGCGCTCTCAGTCTGTGGGCGGGCGCTGATATGTGGATGGATACGGCGGTCATCGTTGCTGTGGTCATCGCAAACACGATCATCGGGTATATCCAGGAAGGGAAAGCCGAGGCATCGGTCGAGGCGCTTGAGAAGATGATGGTGCCGAATGCGACAGTGGTACGGGATGGCGGAGAGACAGTCATACAGGCATCGGAACTGGTTCCGGGGGATGTGGTGATCCTTGAAGGCGGCGACAAGGTTCCCGCGGATATGCGGCTCTTCCACACAAAGAACCTGAGCGCGGATGAAGCAGCGATCACAGGCGAATCCATGCCTGCGACCAAGTACACCGACCCAATCGCGGGAAAAGCAACGATTGCTGATCAGAGATGCATGGTATTCAGCGGCACGTTTGTGGCGAAAGGGGTGGGCGGAGGGATCGTTGTCGGAACAGGTGAGCATACAGAGATCGGGAGGATCGCAAAACTGATAACGGAGACCGAAAAGATAGTAACTCCACTTACGAGGAAGATGGAGGAGTTTACCAGATTCTTGATCATTGCTATCCTCGCGATCACCGTTCTTAACTTTGCGCTGGCGGTATGGTTTGAGTATGGGTTAGTCTACGCGTTTCTTGCGTCCGTCTCGCTCGCGGTCGCTGCGATACCAGAGGGGCTGCCTGCGGTGATGACGATGGCTCTGGCGATCGGTGTGACCGCGATGGCACGCAAAGATTCGATCGTAAAAAGGCTGCCTGCCGCGGAGACGCTCGGGTGCACCACCGTGATCTGCTCGGATAAAACCGGCACACTTACTAAGAACCAGATGACAGTATCGCGGATATACAGCGGGGGAACGGATTACCAGGTGAGCGGGGTCGGATACAAGCCGGAAGGCGAGTTTACACCATCTCAGATGAGTGAAGAGATGATCGGGACGCTGAAGGCGGGTTATTTCTGCAACAACGCCAGGGTAGTCGGAGAGGATGGGCAGGCAGTCATCGGGGATCCGACCGAAGGCGCACTTATCGTATCCGCGATGAAAGCAGGAATCGGAGAAGTCGAAGAGACCGAAGAGACCGAAGAGGATGCTGGATCGACGCAGGGTGGATCGATGCAGCGGCTGGATGAGATGCCGTTTGATTCTGAGCAACAGTACATGGCTACGCTCCACGAGATGGACGGAGAGCGTATAATTTATGTGAAGGGATCGCCTGAGCGGGTTATCGGGATGTGCCGGACCCGGATGGTAGCCGGCAGCATCGAACCGATAGATAGGGGGGCTATACTTGAAAAGGCGGATGAGATGGCAGAAGAAGCGCTCCGGCTGCTTGCCATGGCGTATAAAGTGGTGCCTCCGGACAGGACATCGATCGATCGAAACGATCTTTCAGATATGACATTTCTCGGGATCGAGGGTATGATCGATCCGCCAAGGGATGAGGCGTTAGACGGGGTGCGGATGTGCAAGAGTGCAGGGGTACGGGTTGTGATGGTGACCGGGGACCATGCAAAGACTGCAAAAGCGATCGCGGGCAAACTCGGAATCGGAACCGATAGAGAGCGCGCACTCACCGGAGATGACCTGTCGCAGATGAGCGATGATGAACTCTATGATGTGGTTGAGGGGGCTTCTGTGTATGCGCGGGCACTGCCCGAACACAAGTTCAGGATCGTAAAGGCGCTGCAGAAGCACGGAGAGGTTGTTGCGGTCACTGGTGATGGCGTCAATGATGCGCCTGCGCTCAAAGCCGCTGACATCGGGATTGCGATGGGGATCACAGGAACCGAGGTGAGCAAGGAAGCATCAGACATGATCCTTGCGGACGACAACTTCGCAACGATCGTTGCTGCTGTAGAAGAGGGGAGACATGTCTACAATAACATCAAAAAGGTCATTCTATACACGCTTCCGACAAATGGCGGACAGGCGATACTTGTCATAGGGGCTATACTCCTTGCGCCGTTTCTGGTACTCTTCCATGACAAGCTTCCGCTCGAACCCGTGCAGATACTCTGGATCAACCTCTTCGATGCGGTAGCGCTGGCACTGCCGCTCATCATGGAACCGAGGGAGAAGGATCTGCTCAAAAAACCACCGAGAGATCCGGACGAACGGATCACCGATCCCCCTTTCTTCCGGAAGGTCGGGCTCATCTCTATTGTGATGGCGATAGCAGGGTTTGCGATATACTATTACTACGGGATTGGTGCGATCGATGGAGAACTGGTGGTGTATCCGGATCTTCTCACACAGGCGCAGACCGCTGCATTCACAACCGTTATTCTGGTGCATATCTGCTACCTCATGACTGCACGGTCGATCACAGAGTCCGCATTCACGTTCAGTCCGTTCTCGAACAGATGGCTACTTCTTGGTATCGCAATCACTATTGCGGTGCAACTTGCAATCGTCTACCATCCGGTCGGAAACGCCATTCTCGGAACGGCACCGCTGCCACTTGACTGGTGGGGGCTCATGATCTTCCTTGCGCTTCCAGGATTCTTCGTAATCGAGATTGAGAAGTGGCTGGCGAAGCGATTTCGGGGGCGGCGTGGCGGCTGACTGCGGCGAAAGAAGTAAGCAGTGATCTTGCCTGCTGGCGAGGAGCCGCCAGAGTGGGGCGCAGATGTGGAAGTGCTTGGTACTGCTCGAAGAGGGAGCTCTGGCAGAAGATGCGCAGAAGGGGGAATTAAAAGACCTCTGCGCAGGTCCGGAACTGTCAAACCATCTGTGCTGACAGCCCCACTCACAGAGGGTTTATGTGGGGTGAGTTTCGATTTACCCAAGGTATGGAAAGAGGAGAACTCTACCACGACCAATGCATGGTTTTGCTGCTGGCTGATTACATGCAAGACATCGGTGCAGCCGAACTAAATGCAAAATCGCGATGTACAGGCTCTGTACTTAAGTGCGGGGTTTGGTGACTTTGGAGGGTGTCGTGATGGATGCGGAGGTTGGGTATGCCGGGTGGTGTTTTTGTGGGGTGGGTGTGCACAAGTGAAGATATGAATGGTCAGTTAGGTGTACAACACTGCGAAAAATGCAAAGACTGTATTTATATACTTCGTTGTGATTATATTGCATGTGCACTGGCCTCTATGTGTTCATGGACAGATTGGTCATTAAAAGAACCAACTTTTTTTTACAACTCGCAAGCCGCTCCAATCGATAGGTTTTTGTATCTTTGAAAGCAATTGGTTTTGAGGTGGTAATATGACTGATACTAATAGAAAACACATAGCTGATAGTAGAGAGCTTAGTAGAGATGCATTATATAAATCTCAAGAAGCACCTTCTATTATCGAGGGTACGCTACCAGAGACTCCAAAACGCCCTCCGAAAAAATAGGATTTAAGTATGGTATCCGAATTGATTTCTAGCGATATTATATCCACTTTAATTTTTGTAAGTCCAGGATTTCTTACAATTGCATTGATTGGGAAGTTCTATGGCACTACAATTAACATGAAACAGTTCGAAAAAACTGTATGGAGTCTAATAGCAAGCGTGCCAATTGGGATTCTATTTTTTTATATAAATGATATTAATGAAATTGATTTATTTTTAGAATATTTCATCTCTCATCCAGTTTTATCTTTGTTAGAAATTGGAATTTTTAGCATGATTTTAGCTATTTCTATTTCATTAGTGTTAAAATGGGCTATATTAGAAAAAATATCGAAAAGGATTATATATAAAAATGCTTCGTCTATTCGCGTCGAACACACAGTTTGGGATGGATTTATGGAAAGAAATTTCAAGAAACCTGTAATCGTAAGGACTCATGGTTTGGAATACAAAGGATGGTTATCTGCTAACAGCACCAAAGAAGAAAAAAAAGAAATTGTTCTCGATCAACCTGCAATTATATATACAGACGAAGATGGAAATACTGAAGATTTCGATTGTGGTATGCAAATTATCCTCTTCGAGGACGATATCAAATCTATTACAGTTCTTGAAGAGAAATTGAATGTCAATCCATGAATAACTGTTGAGTGGAGCTCATAGTCACCTCCTTCGGGGTTTATTTTGCCCATGCCGCTATGTTCCCCCCTGACCTCCACCCCACAGATGCCCGCTCTTCGCGAGGTGGTGTGGTTGGGGCTTCAGGGGGTGATGCAGCTTGCAATCGTCTACCACCCGGTCGGAAATGCCATTCTCGGAACGGCGCCGCTGCCACTTGACTGGTGGGGGCTCATGATCTTCCTTGCGCTTCCAGGATTCTTCGTAATCGAGATTGAGAAGTGGGCGACGAAGCGATTTCGGGGGCGGCGTGGCGGCTGACTGCAGGAGATGTTTTATTATTTTCTGGGAAAGTTAGATTATCGTAACTACTCAGGTATGTTGGTTGGTCGCCTAAGGTAGATCTCCTGGGGTGCTTGACCGAACATATATAGACTCCCTTATGTGGGGCAATACTCTTTTAATGGGCAATACTCTTTT
>JAYEFK010000042.1:0-9950 GCA_034658575.1 Methanobacteriota archaeon | reverse complement strand
GTTTTGGAATCGAGCAAATCGCCCGGTGAATTGGTTTGCGCTCTTCAATCTATTTTTGGTGCAGAGGTGGCTATGGAAGCAGTCTACTGATGCCGGAAAAAATACAAGCCATTCTTGACGCCATGGCGAAGTTGTGTAGTATCTCCGAATCCACGAGAATTCACAAGAACATCGAGAACACGCAGACTGAAGCTCCTCTTCTATTCTGATAAGAAAAATGTTATGGGTGGGACATACTACCATTAGACTCCGCATGGTGTTCCAATGGCATAACACCGTGATAGCTATAGGTCTACCCCTTTTTCCGCATCCTTCTAATCTCCCGCAACCTTCGCATCGCCACCTCTCCCACAAAGATAATCATCGCAGCGAGCAGAAACGGCAGCCGCATACCCTCCGGCTCCTGAACCGTGCGTGTGGATTGCGCCCTTAAATTATCAAGCAGCGGATCGATCTCGTCCTCTTCATACACTGCCCCGCCAAACATGTCGAGCGTGCCCTTCAGGTCTTCAGAGAACCCGACATCCAGGAACTCAGCAGGATAGTTCACAGCGATCGAATATCCCGAGATATCCAGAAATCCGAGATCTTCTGTCTTAATCGAGGTCTGGTACCGGTCTTTATCGATCTGCGAGAGTTCAAGTTGCTTCCCATCAAGATTTATGCTCGGAACGGTGTCTGACCTGACACTGATGACCGCGGGATCGCCGAGATGGACATCATCGCCAGAGATCACGATCTCATCGTTCCTTCTCGGATCCCCGACCGCCCAGTTAACCATCCTCGAGATCAGTTCAGCATTATCTCCGCTGTAGAGCGCGCCGCTCCATCCTGCGCCGTCATCGGTGCTCAATGAGACCATACGCCCCATGCCAAGCCGCCATACCGTGACGACCGGCTTACCCGCACCTGTCGTGACAAGCGCCTGTGCGCCTGTCTTCGGGGTGACCTTGTTGTAGCCGGTGATCGAGCCTGCAAGCGCAAGGTTTTCTGTGATGAAGTGGTTCGGATTAAGTACACTTATTGAGAAGTCTCCTTTTGTCGTGTCATCGGGCTCTTCCGGCTTCTCCCCAAAGATGATGTTCAACCGCTCCGATTCCGCGGGTCTGTAATAAATTCCGCGCCCCTCTGATGCAAGGGATTTCATGAAATCTTCGTTTGTCGTCTCGCCAACGCCGACGGCATACGTGGTGATGCCGGAATCAGCCATCGCCTTTGCAAGATTAAAACAGGTATCATCGCCGCTTGTCAGTCGCCCGTCCGAGATGATGATCACGCTCTTTGCGCCCACATACCCATCCAGCATCGCGGAAGCGGCAATCTGCGCAGTGTCCATATGGGTGGTTCCGCCGTGTTTCAACTTCGTGATCTTGTCTTCAAGCGTACTCTTGTACAGCCCTCTGGTCAGCGGGGATACGGTGTATGCCCGTTGATTGAATGCTATCACTCCGATATGGTCGTTTATGCTGATTCCGCGAAGTATATTAACTGCCAGTGCCTTTTCCATGCTGAGTGTGGTGTCAGCACCATAATTCGTGCCGACACTTCCTGAAATATCAATTATGATCACCACACCAACATTTTTGCCTTCTCCCTCGCTCTCCTTGGATCTGACAGGAAGCAGCGTCTCAAACTGCGAGTCATAGTACCCACCCAGATCATACGCACGATCCCCGCCAGCGACCACAAGCCCGCCGCCATTCTGCAGGTACATCCTCAACTTGCCGAGTTCATCTTTGCTAAGATCGTTTACATGGGCATTATCAAGAACCACGGCAAGATATTTCTCAGGATCAGCCGATGCCACTGAACTGACGGTTGTTGTGTCGTACAGTTCTGCCAGTGTCTGGGATAGCGGAGAGTTCCGCACCGCCACGAGAAGGATCTTTGGTTTCGGCACCACATAGACTGATTTGTAGAATACATTGTTATCCTGCCTCGCATCCTCGCTTTCAGGCATGATCTCTGCTTTTATGGTGTGTGAGCCTGTGTTTCGAAAGGTGTGCGGAATCGATACGGTCTTCTCCCGTTCGGTCTGGGTAACCGCGGTCTCCTTCACTCTTACGTCATCGATCGTGACCGAGAGCGTGTATCTCGCATCATCGCCTGCCTGCCGCACCAGAATTGTAAACGACTGCTGCGATTCCACGATCACATCCTTGCCGCCAATGATCTCGACGCAGAGATCGTTCTGCTCCGGCTCCTGTCTGATTGCGCAGACCGTAGTATTGATATTCGTTGCGAATGCGATGGTATCAGCCAGATCGAGCCCGTAATTGTTGTTGCCATCGGTCACAAGCAGGACGTTGTCGTTCCCTTGCGCAAACTCGGTGATCGCATCCCCGATCGCTGACCGGTCCCCGGTGATCTGGTGGATGCTTGTCGGGGTGCGGCTCTGGAGCCGGTCATAGACGCGCGTCCCTGTATCGTTATCAAAGAGCGCCATGCTGCTTGTATGATCGTCGATTATGATGACGCTCGGGGTCTCATCAAAGATGGTCCGCGACGCCAGATCATAAGGGGACGCAAGCGCTACGATCAATAGCAGGAACACAACAGTCCTGGCGATCAGGATTCCTTTCTTGTGCCCCTTCCGGATGAGGTATGCTGCTGCCACGAGCACAGGGATTGCGAGCAGAAGGAGATACGGATGTGCCAGAAACATGGGTGTATGTTGGGGTGGATGGAACGTAAAGGTTCTTTCCCTTCAACTGGCGTCCACCCAGAGGTGGAGTGATCGATACGGCTCCCCAGTCTCGTCGGATTCGTTATGATCCTGGTCCATGTACAGCAAGAACTCTACCTTCTGGTCTTCCCCTTTTCTAGTTGCCTCGAAGAAGAAGGGCTGCTCCCATGTCTCGTTGTGCTCAAGACACAGCTCCTCTCCGCCTATAACCGTCTCGTTAAGTTTCACTTCCAGCCAGTACGTTGTGCTGGCGTATTCATGATTTACAACACCGATTATGACCTCACCCACATCTCCAACCGACAGATCCGTTGGATAATCGTCAGCCACCCCCTCCGGACCGAGGATATAGAATTCCGTGAACTTCTCGCCTTGCTTCGGCGTCACTATCACATAGACGGTCATGGCTATTGCAAGGACGATGGCGATAATGAGGACGATCGATAGTATCTTGTCGATATTCATACCTTTCGATTCTGACATGTTGCGTGTAATCTTCTTATCCGGTTCATAGATCGGTTCTGCTGCCTGATCAGGGGGGATGCCAATCAATTCCCTGCCACCGCCGTCGCAGTATCTTTCCTACTTACCACACGCCTGACATGACTGATAGCATCCTCCAGTTCAGCATGTCCATAAGCCGCAAGCATATCGATGATCCTTCGCGTTGCTGCACGCTTCTGTTCGTTCTCCCGCACCTGATAGACACGGATTGCACGGAGGAGGTCGATCTTCCGGAACTCTGGCCAGAACGGCGCACAGAAGTATGCTGCGCACTCGCTCCCGTTCGCCTGCCACGGAAGGAAGTTCGAGGTGCGGATATCGCCACCCGTGCGTATGATCAGATCGACATCAGGGATCAGAGTCCCGTTCGTGTAGAGGTGTCCGGAGATTGTCGATTCGTCGATATCGTCCGCATGTAGTTCGCCAGCCCGCACCTTGCGAGCCATGTCGCGCACCGCATCGAGAATTTCACGCTGTCCGCCGTAAGCAGCAGCGATGTTGAGATACATCTCATCATAACCGCGGGTTGCATCCTCTGCACGCCTTATAGCATCCCGCAGATCGCTGGGCAGCAGATGCACCTCGCCGATTGCAGAGACCCGCATCCGTCTCTCGTGTGTGCGCGGGTCATGGATCAGTTCATCGAGTTTCCTGATGATGAGATCAAAGATCATGGCACGCTCATCACTGGTGCGTGAGAAGTTCTCGGTTGAGAATGCATAGATCGTTGCCTGTTTCACGCCGAGTTCCCAGCACCAGTCAAGAAACCACTCTGTCGTCCTGGCGCCATACGTATGCCCCAGATTGCACACGATGCCGAGTCTATCAGCATATCTACGGTTCCCGTCCATGATAACCGCGATATGGCGCGGTATACGATGTTTCCTGATCTCGCCTGTCAGCAGACGTTCATAACCGCGGTATATAACATTGTCGAAGAACGCACCATCCACCTCCATGTATTGATCTTTTTTGTTATTTTAAACTTGTCTCTGTTGCTTATAAATATAGTGTTTCCGAAAAGTTTGGATTCCGGACAAAATTGCAACTCCATTTTGAGGCTGTTCAATCTGAGTAGATGCGGCGTACAACTGCTGATCACCGCACTACCGATGTTTTTATAGATACGCGGCAGAAGACCCCGCTACTTGTAGCGGGGAGGAAGTCACATAAGGTTCTGCCCCACATCAGACCCACTCACGCCAGCCCACCTCCTCTGCCTGCCCCTCACTCGCCCTGATATTCCATGAAACCGTCGGTGTGCCTGAGAACTCCTGAATGATACTTCTTTGCAACCCTTGTCTCGCCGGTGCAGAGCGTGCAGACCGCAAGCGGCGCATTGTGCCTCAGCCGCATCTCGGTGCTGCCGATCTCGATTTCAGGTGCATGAATCATCGCGTTTCCGAGTTCGGATGCGCCCTGCCCGGAAAGACCGTTCGCCTCGATGATGATACATCCCGGGTTCGCTTCGATGACCCGCTCCCGAAAGACCTCCCGCTCTGCCTGGGACACGATATCGCCTTTGGTCGCGACCACCACATCAGCCGTAGTCAGGAGGGGACCGACCTTTGCCGGCGTATTCGGTCCGGCAGTCACATCGATCACACAGACCGCAACGCACCGATCCACGTAAGGGGCGCAGCGCAGGCACAGACCAGCGGTCTCGCTGATTAATAGGTCCGCGTTCTGCCCTTGTGCCCACGATAGCATCTCATCGGTGTTGTAGATGGCGAAATGGTCAGGACACATATCCTTCGAGAGCGCAACACGGACCGGCACATCGAGCCGGTTGAACCTTGTTTGGTCCTCTGTGAAGAGGCAGTCCACCTTAACCACAGCCGGTGCGATGCCGCTACGTTTCAGGTATGCGATTGCATGCATGAGTATCGAGGTCTTCCCGGATCCGGGAGTTCCGGCGATGATTGCGAGTTTCATTATTGATAAGAATCGGTCGATCGGTCATATATGTGTTGGGTGTGCGCCCGGATCCGGGATGCCCGCGGATATTGGAGCGTTCGTGTGCGGCAAGGAATCGATTCCGGCAAACGGCAACCCTTAAGTAAAATGCCCCCTCTGCTTTGGATATGGAGATATACGATGTTATCATCGTCGGGGCAGGTCCTGCCGGCATCACCGCAGGGATATATGCCAAGAGGGCGCGCCTTGAGACGGTGGTCATAGAAAAACTCGGTGTCGGCGGACAGATCGTAGTTTCCGATTCCGTTGAAAATTATCCGGGATTTCCTGAGATCAGCGGGTATGACTTGATGCAGAAATTCGAGGAGCAGGCAAAAGCGTTCGATCTCGAAATCGAGGATGGGGAAGTGATTGCGATACGGGATGAGGGCGAGTATAAAAAGGTATTGACCGACGATCATGATTACAGGACAAGATCGGTTATCATCGCATCAGGGGCAAAGCCGAGCCGTCTTGGCGTGAAAGGCGAGGAGAAATTCATCGGAAGGGGTGTATCTTTCTGTGCTACCTGCGACGGGTTCTTTTTCAGGGATAAAGACATCCTCCTGGTTGGCGGCGGAGATTCTGCGATAACAGAGGCGTTATTCCTATCAAAGATCGTTAACAAAGTGTACGTTGCCCACAGGCGATCAGAACTCCGGGCTGCAAAGATTTTGCAGGAGAGGGCGTTTGCGAATCCAAAGATCGAGTTTGTCTGGAACTCAGTCGTCGAAGAGATCACCGGAAAGGATACTGTCGAAGGAGTGGTACTCCGGGACGTTGTGACCGAAGAACGCTTCCGACTTGCGGTCAGCGGCGTTTTCATGTATGTGGGTCTGGTTCCGAACACCGAATTTATCGATGCCGAGAAGGACAAGGCAGGGTTCATCCAGACCGATGAGCGGCTCGCAACCTCGATACCCGGGGTCTTTGCGGCTGGCGACTGCCGGACAACGCATCTTCGGCAGGTTGCAACAGCCGTCGGCGATGGTGCGCTCGCTGTGGTGTCCGCGGAGCGGTATCTGGGCTGAACTGGCGCGGGAGGTAATCATAGTCTAAAGGTCTACATGGACTCAAAGGGTGGCGCAGTATATTTTTAGCCACCATATCACTTTAAAATTACAAAGAATTTGCTAATATCACTGAAATAACTTTTCTATTTTTGATTTTGCTTGTTCTTTTATTTTCTTTGGAATACCGGGCGTTCGTTGTAAGACTTGAAGAAAATCCAAATAACTGGATTTGGTTGTATTGATATCCAAAATCCACTTCGCCCCGTTTCCATAAAGATCCGCTCCGATACTGACCTCCACTCTGGACGAAACTCCTGCCTTTTCAACAGGTTGAATCTCGCTTAAATTGTCCCCTAACATCTTTAGCATCATCGTTTGGTATCCAATCTCCTCCCGGATCACCCTGCTTTCCGAAAATACCGCGGCTACAATTGTTGAACTGCTTTCATCAATCCTTTCCAGTATCTCAACTCTGGTTCTCCGCTGTTCTTCTGATAACTCACTAATTTTTTCCCCTATATTCGATATATCACTTTTGTGGATCGGTTCGTCCATTTTATCCTTCCTTGAGGATCTTTTTCAAAACTTCCTGAACGGTCGCCTCTTTGTAGCCCAATTCACTGGAAATTTTCTGAGCATCGATTTCTTCTTCACTCTCGAGTTTGTCAATGTAATTCAATACATCAAGAGTTGTCTGCCGCTCAGTAATCTCTTTGAGAAGAGCCTGATACCGTTCCTTTTCTTCCTCAAGTCTTCTTTTGACCAGTACTTCATCGATCTTCCGCTCGTATTCTTTTTCTTGTTCCATTCTGCCAATTTCTCTGGTTCCATCCCGGTCCATCTCGATGACATAGCTGTTTGGACTCTCGAATTCCTCTGAGTGGGACGCAATGAAGATCTGTTTGTCGCGCCGGGAGTACACGTCTTCGATGATGCCGTGCAAGATTCTCTGGTTTTCTGTGGATAGCCCCCCTTCAGGTTCTTCGATGGCGATTATAGCAGAATCGAACAGGATTGTATGTGTTAAATAGAGGAACAGGTCCTGAACGCCCTGTCCCTGGTTTTCGATTGGAAGTGACGTAAAACCGGTATCAAATATTGCGAACACCTCTTCCCGAAACTTCCTGATTTCAAGCTCTCCCATATCTGCGTATGATCCGCCAAAAACGTTATTAAACTGATGGATGAGTGCTCGATCCTTTTTACCGGGAGATTCGATGAGTGAACGTAGTTTGTTATAAAATCTTTCGATATCAAAAATTTTAATCGGCGTCCCGCTGGACTTTGTCCCGGCGAGGGGACCTTTCGGGAAATAACCCACATTCGGGATCAGGATAAAATTATCAGATATCTTCTCGAAATACTTCTTCACGATGTTAAATGTTTCTGAAAAATGTCCGAAGAGATCTCTCGGTTCATGGGTTTCTTCCATGTATTGATTTAACAAGAACATAGCTTCGTTTCTGTTTGCAGGATCTTTTATTCTATTGATGTGGTCCCTTAAAACCGAAATATAACTTGGATCGAAATAATAATCTCTAAACAAACTAATAGGATATTGTATCTTATCAATCTCAACCCCCCGAATAGATAAGTCACGCAAAAAAGAATTTATCGTTCTTTCCTTTTCATCCCTTATTGTCTTCCTGATACTGCCATCTAATTTTTTATATAAATCTTTGTATTCCAAATAATTAAATTTGTAATCTGATTCTACATCTTCGATCGAAACTCTGGCATCGCAGGTTTCTTCGTTATAATCGAGACATGTTCGCAGGCGTAACTTCTTTAGCGGCTTAAATGACTTCGACACATCTATGAACTCTTCTATATCCGTTATAATGTCTCTGAATATAGTCTCCTCATCAACAACCACCGAACGAATGTTCTCTATTCCTTCATCCAAGTCATTACTGATTTCTTCCGTATCACAAAAATCCTCTTTCAGAATCAGATCAACTGTGATTTCGATGGGTTTGTATATATTCCGGTTATGAAACATTGTATCCGGCAAAAATATCTCATCATTTCTGAGAATGTAAAATGCCAGATGCAATCCGCGGAGTATATTTGACTTGCCTACATTATTTTTACCGAAAAACACGTTAACTGGATTTAAATTATCCATTTCAAAATCTTTAATGCTTTTATAGTTTTTTATTACAAAAGATTCGATTTCCATTGTGTATCTCCTAAGTATCTTCCAATTAAGTGGTTTTTATCCGTAATCGGTCCAAATAACTTTCGATCTTGCCTATATTCTTGTTATTCATCCGAGTATATATATCTGTCGTCTTTTGAGCTCTTGTATCCTCACTCCACCCTCATATCGATCCCCTCATCAACAGCATCCACCACAACCTTCGCGCCCTCAGTGACCTCCCCTGCCACAATCATCCGGCTGAGCCCGGTCTCAACCTCATTCTGGATCACCCGCTTCAAAGGTCTCGCACCATAAACCGGGCTGTAGCCGGCATCAGCAAGATACTTCTTCACAGCATCAGTAACCAGAAGATCGATCCTCTGATCCTTCAGCCGGTCCATTAGATACCCGATCTGTATGTCCACAATCGCGACAAGCTGCTCCTTTGTTAGCGCCCTGAATACAACGGTCTCATCGACCCGGTTCAAGAACTCCGGTCTGAAACAGCCGGACAGATCCTTAAGAATCATCTCCCGCATCTCTTCGTAGCTACCCCCGGAACCACCGCTCGAGAGATCCCTGTAGATGTGATCGCTCCCGATATTCGAAGTCATAATTAAAACTGTGTTCTTGAAATCCACTGTCCGCCCGTGCGAATCAGTGAGCCGTCCGTCATCGAGAATCTGGAGGAGGATATTGAAGACATCGCGATGCGCCTTCTCGATCTCGTCAAACAGGATCACAGCATAAGGCTTCCTGCGAACCGCCTCTGTAAGCTGCCCGCCCTCGTCGTATCCGACATATCCGGGGGGTGCGCCGATCAGCCGGGCTACGGTGTGCTTCTCCATGTACTCGGACATATCGATCCTGATCAGGTTCCCCTCGGAATCAAAGAGCGACTGCGAAAGCGCCTTGCAGAGTTCGGTCTTCCCGACACCAGTCGGACCAAGGAAGATAAAACTCCCGATCGGGCGGTTCGGATCACTGATACCTGCACGAGCCCGCAGGATTGCGTCTGATACCGCCTGCACAGCCTCATCCTGCCCGACGACCCGTCTGTGCAGCTCCAGAGGAAGATCGAGCAGTTTCTCCCGCTCCCCCTGCATCATCTTGCTGACAGGAATGTGCGTCCATCTGCTCACAATCTCTGCGATGTCATCCTCATCGACCTCTTCTTTCAGGAGCGTTGATGTAGTCTGCTTCGCTTGCAGCCGCGTTTCCTCTTCTGCAAGTTCTTTTTCAAGTAAAGGAAGCTTTCCGTGCTTCAGTTCTGCCGCCCTGCCCAGATCGTACTCCCGCTCAGCAAGCTCGATCTGAACCTTCACATCCTCAATCTCCCGCTTGACCCCGCGCATCCGTGAGATCGCATCCTTCTCCGACTGCCACTGCGCCTGCATGACGTCAGAATCGCTCTGCAAGTTTGCAAGTTCACGTTCCAGATGATCGAGCCTTTCCTTCGACGCCGCGTCGCTCTCCTTCTTGAGAGCCTCGCGTTCGATCTCAAGCTGCATGATCCGGCGCCTGATCTCGTCCAGTTCGGTCGGCATGCTGTCGATCTCTGTCCTGATCCGCGCTGCTGCCTCATCCATGAGATCGATCGCCTTGTCAGGGAGGAATCGGTCTGAAATGTACCTGTGGCTCAGCACCG
>JAYEFK010000041.1:0-9981 GCA_034658575.1 Methanobacteriota archaeon | reverse complement strand
TCACCCCGTAACGCAACACATAAGCCAACGATAAACTTATGCACCAACACAATCACGTAACAAGTCATGAAGGAAATCCGAATTCACGGTCGCGGCGGGCAGGGCTCGGTCACTGCTGCCGAACTACTTGCGATAGCGGCTTTCGAGGACGGTATGTACAGCCAAGCATTTCCGTCATTCGGCGTGGAACGGAGGGGCGCGCCTGTGATGGCGTTCGTCCGCCTCTCCGATAAAAAGATCAGACTGCGCAGCCAGGTCTACGAGCCGGATTATGTGATCGTGCAGGACGCAACGCTCATTGAAGCGGTCGATGTTGCTGGCGGACTGAAGGCAGACGGCATGATCATCGTCAATACCGAGCATAACCCGGATGACCTCCCCCTCGAGACAGAAGCCGCGGTCAGGACGATCGATGCAACCGGGATAGCGCTTGAGATCATCGGAAAGCCGATCATGAATACAGTGATGCTCGGCGCGTTTGCAGGCGCAAGTGGAGAGGTCACCGCGGAGTCGATTAAGAATGCGGTACGTGACAGATTTCCGGGAAAAGTCGGAGAGAAGAACGCAGACGCTGTGCAGAGCGCGTACGACATGGTGGTGGGATCATGATTCCGCACGCACCGATCGGGGAGTCTGGATCCAGTCTTGCGAACAAGACCGGTAGCTGGCGGATTTTCATACCGGTATGGAATGCGGAACTCTGCAACGGATGCGGCACCTGCGAGACATTCTGTCCTGAAGGTGTGGTGCACAAGAGAGCCGATTCGGATACATTCATCGCCGATTATGATTACTGTAAGGGCTGCGGAATATGCGCGCACGAATGCCCGAAAGATGCCATTGAGATGATTCTGGAGGAGAAATGACTGGAAAACTGAAGAGTGGAAGGCAGGTCGTCGAGGGTTCGTACGCGGTTGCTCATGCGGTTGCGATGTGCAGACCTGATGTGATATCCGCGTACCCGATAACGCCGCAGACCCATGTCGTTGAGGATCTCTCGCAGTTCGTTGCCGATGGTGCAATCGATTCCAAATACATCAATGTCGAAAGCGAGTTCTCAGCGCTCTCCGCACTCGTCGGGGCGAGCGCTGCAGGCGCACGGACATACTCGGCAACCACGTCGCAGGGACTTGCGCTGATGCATGAGGTGGTCTTTAATATGGCTGGCATGAGGCTTCCAGCCGTGATGACGATTGTGAACCGGTCGATGTCGGCGCCGATCAACATCTGGAACGACCATCAGGACAGCATGGCAGAGCGGGATTCCGGATGGATCCAGTTGTATGTCGAGGATGTGCAGGAACTCGTTGATACGACCGTGCAGGCGTACCTGATCGCAGAGGACCCCGAGGTCTCACTTCCGGTTATGGTCTGCATGGACGGATTCATACTCTCGCACGTATTCGAACCAGTAGACCTCCTCGACCAGGAAGCCGTGGATGAGTATCTCCCACCGTTTAAGCCGGTGAGCATTCTCGATCCCGATAATCCGAAATCGTTTGGCATGTTCGTGGACCCTGAGTACTACATGGATTTCAGGCATCTTGTCGAACAGGCGATGGATAAGTCGAGATCGAAGATACAGGACGCGGCAAAGAGTTTTGGATCGGCTTTTGGCAGGCATTACGGAGACCTGATCGATACGTACCAGACCGACGACGCAGAGATCATCCTCGTGGCGATGGGATCATTAGTCGGGACGCTCCGTGATGTGGTCGATGACCTGCGCAGCAAGGGCGTCCCTGTCGGACTCTTGAAGATCCGTGCGTTCAGACCGTTTCCTGCTGATGAGGTCGCTGAGGTGACCTCCGGCGCAAAGGTTGTCTGCGTGCTTGACAAGAATATCTCGCTTGGCGCCGGAGAGGGCGCGGTATGCACCGAGATCAAGGCATCCCTCTACAACAGTGACATCAGTGTTCCTGTGATCGGATTTGTGATCGGGCTTGGCGGGCGTGATATTCCGGTCGGCACGGTTCAGCGGATCATTAGCAAGGCTGAGAACGTCATCAAGCACGGGATCAAAGTCGAGAGTGAGTTTGTGGATCTGAAGCACTCGCTTGTTTCGTAAGGAACCTGGGCTATTGCATTGCTCGATTCGTCTATGAGATGCCCGACAACGCGAATTACCAAAGAGCCATAAATCGTGCGCTAAACAGATAACTTCCAATCTGTGTTAATCTGCACTCTCTGCGGTTAAATCTCCTATTTAGTCTCAGCAAGTCCTGGATCGGGTCAAAATTCTAATTGGAACTCTGTCAACACCCGGGTAACTTTACAACTCCCGCGCACAGATGTATTTTTATATGAAAACATACAAGGAATTGAACAAGTTAAGAATTGGGTGCAGTTTAATATGACATACAAGCTCGGTATTTCCAGACTGGACGAATTGATCGGGGATATAAAGAGGGGTACAAATATCATGATGATCGGACCTCCCATTAGCGGGAAGGACGATATCACAAATATCATCGCATACCAGGGATTGCTCGATGCCAACGCTGCCGTGATCGTTTCAACGCGCGAGCCGGGAAACAACGTGCTCGAGTGGTTCGAACGCTACAATCTGGACGTCCCGATGGACCGTATCGGGATTGTGGACTGTGTCACGCGTACTCTTGGATTTGGCGCACCCGATACCGATAACATCAAGATGGCGTCAAGTCCGGTCGATCTCACAGGCATCGGCGTCAAGATCAGCCAGTTCTTTGAGCACTTCTGGATGGAGATGCATCTGCGGGAGACGAGATTGTGCATCAATTCCTTGTCAACGATCCTGATGTATTCCAACCTCCAGACCGTGTTCCGGTTCCTGCATGTCTTCACAGGTCGCATAAAGGCAGCAAATGCGCTCGGCATATACGTAATCGAAGAGGGGATGCATGATGAGAAGACCATCGTGACGCTGAAACAGTTGTTCGATGGCATGATCGAGATCAGGGAGAGCGAGGAGGGTTATCAGATACGGGCTGTCGGGTTTACGCCAAAACCAACACCGTGGTTTGACTATGAGGTCGATGGCGCGAATATTGTACTGCGGGGTTAGCATAGATGATAGAGACTGGAATACCGAAACTGGACGATTACCTGCATGGTGGAGTCCCTGGAGGGAAAACGCTTGTGTATTATGCGTATCCAGGAGTTGAGGGCACCGTATTCGGGATGCAAAGCCTGTTCCATGCCATATCAAACGGAATGAGTGGTGTTTACGTCGCATCGAGTACCGAGCCGTACAGGATCAGGGAACAGTTCAGCGAGTTCGGATGGGATGCATACGAGTACGGGGATCAATTCGTCGTCATCGATGCGTTCTCCGGATTGATCGGCGCGGATTCGCATGAACGGTATGTCGTGGCTGACCCCGAAGATATTAGGAGTCTGACACAGTGCATCAAGAATGCGATGGAGGACCTGCGTGAACCTGGCGTTATCGTATTCGAATCGCTCTCGACGATCATGGACCTGTGCGGAGAGTCAGAAACACTCGATGCCATTGAGGAGTGGAACCAGTATGCGATGCTCTATGACCATGCGATGATCTACAATTTTACGGCATGGCCCTATTCAGATGACACGTTACTATCCATAAAGGAAGATGTTTGCGATTCTACCGTTTCTGTTGGCGGGATTATAGGCGACGTTATTTTCGGGCAGTATTTTGGAGTGTTGAAGGCGAACTGGACAAATGTGATCCAGAAGTGCGTATTATTCAAGGTTTTAAATCCGGGCGGCGTACGTGCGTACATCCCAAAGATTCTGGTCACAGGACCGTTTGACGCGGGCAAATCCACGTTTATTCATGCGCTCTCGACCAGAGCGGTATCTGTGGACCGGCTCGGCACAACCATAGCGCTCGACCACGGGCATGTGGATCACAAAGGATTTGCTGCCGATATCTTCGGAACTCCAGGTCAGGCGCGGTTCGATCCGATCATAAAACTGATCAGCGGAGAGGCGATGGGCGTCTTCCTTGTTCTGGACTCGACCAGATCCGAGGACTTCGCACGCGGCAGGCAGATGCTCGAGATCACCAGGTCATTTGGGCTGCCGGTTGTGATCGTCGCAAACAAGCAGGACTGTGATGGCGCGCTTACGATGGAAGATATCAGGGGCAAGCTCGATATGCCAGAGAACATTCCTGTCCTGTCAGCGGTCGCAACCACTGGCGATGGTGTCTTTGAGGCGTTCGAGACGTTGATCGATATGGTTATGGGGGTGGGATAAAATGTCGGCATCATCGACATCAGAGATGCTTGGGAAAGTACTCGCCGATCTCGGGAAGATTGGCGATGTTGAGGCGAGCGCGGTGGCAACGAGGGACGGTCTTCTCATGAATGCGGATATGCACAACATGGGAGATCCGGAGACGTTTGTTGCGATGTCAGCAACGATGCTCGGTGCAGCAGAGACCGCGGCAACCGAACTTGATAAGGGCATACCGAACCGTGTGATCGTGGAAGCCGACGACGGGAAGTTGATATGCATGGGCGCAGGTCCAAAAGCCCTCCTTGTGGTGATGACAGCGCCGGAAGCAGGACTTGGACTGGTTCTCGTTGAGATGGTGAAAGCCGCCGAAAAAATCGGGAAATTGATATGAATAAAGACGTCAAACCATTGACCATGAAACCGCTCATCAACATTGGAAAAAGTGGGGTTACCGATCAGGTCGTAAGCGAGATCAAGGAGCAGATGAAGGGGAAGAGTGAGATCAAGATAAGGATCCTTCGGAATGCTCCGGCAAGCGCAACCGAGACTGCCAGCAAGGTTGCATCGAGAACCGGATTTAAGGTTGAAGATGTGCGCGGGCGCACCGCTATACTCTCGCGATGATGCACTCGTCGCACCGCTTCTTTGTGCAGTACTGTTTCCCGTACGCAACTATCAGCGCATGAAACTCCTGGTAGAGCTGCGTGTCCCGTGGTAGCGAGTCCTCGAAGTGTTTTTGCAGCGTCTCGTATCCGCCTGTAACTCCGATGCACTCGCAGATCCTTTTTGTGTACGCATCGATCACAAAGATTGGTTTGTGCGCAGCATACAGGATGATGCTGTCAGCGGTCTCTGGTCCGACCCCTTTCAGTGAGAGAAGTTCCCTCCTGAGTTCATCGACCGGCATTCCAAGGATCCCGGTTATCCCGTTATGATTGAAATACTGCGATAACAACTGCAACCGCTCTGCCTTCTGCCTGTAAAATCCAGTACACCGGATGCACTCCTCGATTGTGCCCTGATCAGCGTCTGCAAGAGCTTCTGGTGTCAGCAGCGACCGTTCCTTCAGGTTCGCAATCGCCTGTTCCACACTCTCCCACCGGGTCTGCTGGGTCAGCAGCGCGCCCACGATCACCTCGAACTCGGTTTCCGCGGGCCACCAGTACTGGGGTCCGAACTCTGCGAGCAGGAGGTGGTATAGATCGAGCATCTGGTCCGGCATTCTATCGTTGATTCTGGTGTTCATATCAGATAAAAATCTTTGAAACCACATCCGCCGGGTTCCTGAGCACCTCGATTCCCTCCATCTCTGCCAGCTCTGCCGTGTTTCGCATATCAACATCCCGCACCCTGAGTTCAGCATATCCGCCGCGGATTGCGCCATGCGGACAGGCAGGAACGCATGCGCCGCAGCCATCGCACTTCAAGAGATCGATCTGTAAATCGATAGCAGCATTGGGGCACACAACCTCGGGGGTGCAGATATCGCAGTGGTGCCCGGCGCATACCTCGCGGTCGATCGTATACGGCATCTTCGACCGGATCGTGCCCTCGATGTCCACAGGCACGATATAGACCGGAACGTCGCCTTTTACCGCCTGCGCAACCGCATTCGTTGGCAGCGAGTCTGCTATACCGTGCACAATCTTTGCAACGGTGTTTGAGGTCGCCGGTGTGATAAAAAGAGCATCGTACTTATTCAAGAGAAATCTGCCAACCTTTGGAGAACTTCTACCCTGTTCGCTCTCCAGAAAAACCTCTTCGAGATAAGCCCCACCCGCGATTGTATTCAGTCGATCGAACAATCCATACATCCGCAGAACTTCTTCTGCTGATTGCGATGCAAAGATGGTGATCCGTATCTCCGGGTTCTCCTCTTTAACTCTTTTAAACGCATCAAAGCTCTCTACCAGATGGTGTCCGGCACCAGTGATCGCCCACGCAAGATTCGGATGCAGATGCATGATGATGGTTATGCTGCGCGACATTTAACGATTTACCTGCGCGACTGCCACGAATCGATATTTAAGTTAAAACGGATAAGATGTAACCAGCGCAAATATGATTCTGCCGCATATCCCAGAGCCACATACCATGCAAGAAGAAATCCTTTCGCCGGAAAAAACAGAGAAAGAGAGGATATCCGATCTACAGATTCGACCGGACACGTTTGATGAGTTCGTGGGGCAGACGGAATTAAAAGAGCAGTTGCAGATATTTATAACGGCTGCGAAACAGCGCGATGAACCTCTCGACCACACCCTATTCTCAGGACCTCCTGGGCTTGGTAAGACAACGCTTGCGCATATCGTCGCTTCCGAACTCGAAGTTGCGATTCGGGCGACGACGGGACCGGTTCTGGAGCGACCCGGCGATCTTGCTGCAATCCTCACGAATTTGGGTGCGAAGGATGTGTTATTCATCGATGAGATACACCGTCTGAACCAGATCGTGGAAGAGACCCTGTATTCTGCGATGGAGGACTTTGCGATCGATGTGATGATCGGCGAGGGTGCGAGTGCGCGCTCTGTCCGCCTGAACCTCGCACCATTCACGCTCATCGGCGCAACTACAAGAACCGGACTTATCAGTTCGCCTCTCAGGGATCGTTTCGGTGTCGTCAACCGGCTGAACTTCTATCCGCCTGATACGCTGACAGAGATCGTTCTCAGGTCTTCGGAGGTGTTTGAAATCGAGATCGAGCAGAACGGCGCAAGGGAGATTGCGAACCGATCGAGAGGTACTCCGCGGATTGCGAACCGGATTCTCCGCCGTGTTCGCGATTATGCGCAGGTGATGGCAGATGGCGTGATCACGCATACTGTCGTTGATTCCGCACTCTCGATGCTCAAGATCGATGAGAAGGGGCTGGATGAGCTTGACCGGACGATTCTTGCCATGATCATCGATGATTTCGATTGCGGACCTGTCGGCGTCAAGAATATCGCAATCGCTGTTGGCGAGGAGGTGCGGACGATAGAGGACGTTGTGGAGCCGTACCTGATACAGATCGGGTTTGTCAAGCGGACACCGCAGGGAAGGGTCGCAACTCTGGCTGCGGTAGCGCATCTGCATGAGCCTGAATCAGCGCCGTCCACGATCCAGACACGCGTAACGTGACATGTCCATTCATCACAATGCTTAAATGATGTTCTCGCAAAACTGGTTACCAATGGCAAAGACAATCGCTGAAAAATACTGCACATCATGCGGTGCACATCTGGTTGATCCCGGGTACACCCAGTTCCAGTGCCCGACCTGTGAAACGATCCTCGGCAGATGCAATTCCTGCCGGAAGCAGAGCAATCCGTACACCTGCCCGAAATGTGGATTTACAGGACCGTGAGGTGAGAAAATGGGTGAAGTAGTAGCAGTAATCAAGATCATGCCAAATGGCGTGGATGTTGACCTCGAAAAACTTAAAGAAAATCTCGCAGCCGTGGTGCCAGCAGGAATCGATCTCAATGGGATCGCTGAAGAGCCGATCGCATTCGGGCTTGTTGCATTGATGGCGACCGTTGTCGTCGGTGATGTCGAGGGCGGAACCGACTCGGTCGAGAATGCGTTTGCAGAGGTTTCAGGTGTCGAGAGCGTGCAGGTAGCAGAGATCGGCAGACTGTTGTGATTGTTATTTGAGGATTATGGGCTCGTAGATCAGGGGTAGATCGTTACGTTCGCAACGTAAAGGCCGCGGGTTCAATTCCCGCCGAGTCCATACCCATATTCAAGGTTACAGGCAGCATACTATCCCACAGGATCGGTGCGCCGTAAGCCCCGACAAGATCGGTTAGATGTGTGGTTACAGGTCTCAACCTGGGTCTTCATCGCGCGCCAGATTGTATTCGGCGTTTTTTAAGTTCTCCTGGTTGTATATGCTTCTTCCGGTTGCATTTGTTTACCGCCGAGATCGCGAAAGTTTGCGGAGACGAAGTAACCTCAACTCTCTGCACCCTCCGCGGTGATAAATCACTTGATTTTCAGACAGTGCCCCCCACCCTTGTAGCATCTACACCCTATACACGACGCCGCGGTTTGCGATCTTTTCTGAGACTATCCGCAAACACGATGCAGAGAACCACGATGACGCAGATCCCGACAATCTCCGACACGAAGACGTAGGAGAGTGATGGGGCGTAGGAATCGACAGTCATCGTGACGAAATAATCATACCAGTGCTCGTATGCGCCGGTACGAGAAGGGAGATCGAATCCATACATCGGGTAGAACAGAACTTTCGGCAATTCCCACATTCTATCCTCGAGCAGGTGAAGGAATGTCGCAAAAGAGAGGCAGAGCGCATTGTCACGGTTCTTGCCGTGCAGGAAGAACCCTATCGCCGCTAATAGCAACACAAAAAGAAGTGTATGTCCAAAAAGCCGACCATATCCGATAGACGATGCAAATATAATATGTCCGATCGGTTTGTCTATGATGTCTGGCAGCAGCGCACCTACCAGAACAAACCTCAGATCGACTCGGTATCTGAGCCCCGGCACCATCATGGCTATGATCACCATAATGCCGAGTGTGCATCCGACATGCCCCATCACAAACATTGATCATACCTTTCGGTGCAGGGGCATCAATATATCGCAATCACAAACTCATCTTCCAATCCATCGTGCCAGGGAGCGAATCATCCGCCCGTCATCTAATCATCAGGCGTGCCCGCTCCAACAAGTTCCCTGATCGCAGGCACATCGACATACATCTCGACGAGTTCTGCGAACTTCCTGATCCCTTCTTCCCTGCCCGCGATCTCAAACGACACACCCTGTACCGGGATTCCTTTCTTCCTATAGAGATACCCGAGCAGCGCGCTTCGCACGTTCTCATTCTCAAATAAGCCGTGCAGATACGTGCCGAAGATCAGCCCTGACTCGTCGATGCATCCGTCATCCCCAAAGACCGGGCGGCAGGATACGGTGTCGCCGGTATGGATCTCGTAACCAGAGACCGCTTCGCCGCGAATGCTCCCGATGATCGGACCGCCCGCTGTTACCCGTTTCGTGACCTGCCGGGTCTGCTTCTCGTACCGCTCGAATGTCGTTTCCATATCGAGAAGCCCCATTCCTGAGATCTCGGCAACACTGCCCTCAAACCCGCGGTCGATGATCGTCCGCCCGAGCATCTGGTATCCGCCGCATATCCCGATGACCGGAACCGACCGCATCTTCGCCATATCGATGATCCGTTTGTCCATTCCATGCTCCTGCATCTCCACAAGGTCGGAGGTCGTGTTCTTCGTTCCCGGGATGATGATCAGGTCGGGATTCCCGAGATCCGAATGAAGTGGGAGGTACCTGACATTTGCAAACTCTTCGAGCGGCTCAAAGTCCGTGAAATTCGAGATACGGGGGAGGCGTATGACCGCGATATCGACAGAACGCTTCATGGATCTCTTATCCGCGATGGATACCGAATCCTCCGACGGAATCGCGATATCCGCATAAGGAACGACCCCGAAGACTGGCAGTCCTGTTATCTCCTCGAGTTGCAAGATTCCGGGTTTCAGGATCTCGTAATCGCCTCGAAACTTATTAATGATAAATCCCCTGACAAGGGCTCTGATGTCGTCTGGCAGCAGTTCAATCGTCCCGTACAGGCTCGCAAAGACCCCGCCGCGCTCGATGTCGCCTACCAGTATAATCTCCGGTTTTATCGATCTGGCGCATCCGATGTTCACGATGTCCCTCTCGTACAGGTTGATCTCAGCCGCGCCTCCCGCGCCCTCGATCACGATCAGGTCGTAGATCTCACCAAGCCGCGCAAGCG
>JAYEFK010000040.1:0-2320 GCA_034658575.1 Methanobacteriota archaeon | reverse complement strand
TGATAGCGTTGGTGGTGCGCTTTCTGAGATGCAGACGCGCATCCGGACGCCTCATGACAAATGGCGGGGCGAGATGCAGTTACTCGATGAATGCAGGTTTCAGAGGACGCTTATGGAGTTTCTGTGAGTGGAACGAAGCGTTGGGGGTGGGAGTTGGGCGGTGGATTAAATAATGATTACGAAAATACGTAGAGGAGATAATATGGCTGGAGTTACAGCAGCAAAATATGTGACTGATGATGCCGGAACACACATCGGCGTTCTCATCGGGATCAACGACTACCACAGGATACTCAAGGACGAGGAGGAGTTTGCATCCATCCGTGCGTATGATGTGGCAAAAGCATCCGGCGATGAGGCGATTCCATTTGAACAAGCCGTAAAAGAGATCGAAAGCGGATCAGGATGAGTTATAGAATATTTATCCTGCGGCGTGCCCAGAAGGAGCTGTCCCGCATCCCTAACAGATCATTTGAGCGGATAAAGGAATCTATAATGCGACTTGGGGAAGATCCGCTGCCGCGTGGCTGTAAGAAACTGACCGGGCGGGATGGGTGGCGGATTCGGGTTGGCGATTACCGCGTGGATCTACGAGGTTGACCGCGGCGAGCGGGTCGTGACCGTGCTCCACATCGGGCACAGACGTGATGTTTACCGATGAGGCAGATAATTATTGAAGTCGCTCGATTTTCGCGATCATCCGGCACAACCATGAAACATGAAGAGAGTGGAATTGTGCCCGGGCATTCCGGGCACCGGCACCGTCACTGCCGCTTCCGGTAAGAAGCGTGATCAGACTGGCGGGAAAAATCGCAAATTCCCGCGATGAACTGCGCCACGCAATACTGCTGCGCGGTCACAAGCACCCCAACCGCCATACATTTTTACCACCCCGGATCGAATACGATTAGACACATGAGAATTGCGATACTGAACAGGGACCGATGCCAGCCAGATACGTGCTCGCACGAGTGCATCAAGTACTGCCCGCGCGTGCGGACAGGTGATGAAACCATCGTGATTGAGGAAGGGGAGAAACCAGTCATCTCCGAAGAGCTCTGCATCGGGTGCGGAATCTGCGTCAACAAATGTCCGTTTGAGGCGATACATATCATATCGCTTCCTGAGTCCCTGACAGAGCCGACGCACAGGTACGGCGAGAACGGCTTCGTGCTCTTCGGGCTGCCACTGCCGCAGCACGGAAAGGCGGTCGGCATCCTTGGACCGAACGGGATCGGGAAGACGACAGCGGTCCAGATCCTTTCCGGAAACTTATTGCCGAATCTCGGTGCTGATGCGGACTGGGAGGATATTTTCAAATATTATTCCGGTTCTGCGATGCAGGAGTATCTGAAGAAGATATCCAAAAACGAAATACGGTTATCCCAGAAACCACAGTATGTGGATCGACTTCCCGAGGTATTCAGCGGCAAGGTATCGGAGTTGCTCGAGAAAGTGGATGAACGTGGCGAACTTGAGAACCTGATCGCAGAACTCGATATCGGGCACATCCTTGGGAGAGATCTTGGTGATCTCAGCGGTGGCGAGCTTCAGAGAGTTGCGATCGCTGCTTGTGCTGCCAGAGATTCTGATTTCTATTTTTTCGATGAGATAAGCCCGTATCTCGACATCTACCAGCGCATCCGTACCGCGATCATGATCAAGAGACTTGCGAGCGAGAGCGCGGTGCTGGTGGTTGAGCACGATCTCGCGATCCTCGATCTGCTTGCCGATGTAGCGCACATCGGATACGGCGAGCCCGGCGGATTCGGCGTGATCACGCATGTGAAGGGGGTGCGGCAGGCGATCAACCAGTATCTCCGCGGATTCCTGCCAGAGGAGAACGTGCGGATCAGACCGGATTCGATCGATTTCGAGGTACATGCGCCGCGATCCTTAAAAGACATCCCGGTACTATTTAAGTTTCCTGAGTTTACAAAGGCTTATGGCGGCGGCTTTTCGCTTTCGGTGGCTGCCGGCGAGTTGCGGTCAGGAGAGGTCGTCGGAGCGGTCGGTCCGAACGGGATTGGGAAAAGTACGTTTGCAAAACTGCTCGCAGGAGTGGAAGAGCCGACAACCGGTAAAATATCCACAGATATCCGGATTTCCTACAAACCGCAGTACATACAACCGGATTCGTTCGTCCGGGTCCACGATTTCCTGCGGAGTATCACGCGTTATGTCGATACCAGCTACTACGAGACCAGCATCACAAACCCGCTCCAGCTCAGGTATCTGATGGAGCGGGAGATTGCGGACTTAAGCGGCGGCGAACTCCAGCGGGTTGCGATCGCTGCGTGCCTCTCCAGGGACGCCGACC
>JAYEFK010000039.1:0-2335 GCA_034658575.1 Methanobacteriota archaeon | reverse complement strand
CCGGATGGAAACGCCGGAAGCGATGCGCTTGCACGTGCAATCGGCAAGGTCGATCTGATCGTCTGCGGGCACATCCACGAGGACCAGGGTGTGATGACCAGACAGGGAACTGAAATCGTGAATGTCGGGCAGGCGTCGCAGGGGCGCAGCGCGATCATCACGATCGGGGAGAGCATCGAAGTGGAGTTCAACAACATCTGAAATCGAGGGTTCGAACTGTTCCAGTCTGTTCCGCTATTCGCGTCCGAGGTCTGCGAACCAGACTTCTGGATTACGCACTCTTCGATTAATCGAAAGGTTTAAGTATTATCGCTTGCGCTTCTAACATTAGACAGGACCGGTCGATTAAGGCACAGGATGAAAAACATGGGCGAGAACTATGAAAACAACGAAAAAGAAATTCATGACGGGCTTGATAGTCATCGTAACAGTCGTAGCGGTCTTGATATCTGCGGGGTGCATCGGGGAGAAAACGCCGCCGCCCGCACCCACGCGGACTACAACAGAAGACCATCCGCCTGCATCAACTCCCGCTGCAGAATCCGAAGGGACTCTGAGTGTTTCCGAACTATTGGAAAGTCCTGTGTACGAAACAGAAGTCAACGTTTATGGGGATGTAAGCGCATTGGGTGAACTTTGCTGCCCGTGCTTTGTATTGACTTCAGAGGGTAGAATGTTGGAGGTATGGTACGACTTGATGGCAGAGGATGACGGGACAGAAAGACCTGCTGTAAGCGTGGAAGGAATCGAAAATGGTGACCGGGTCGTCGTAACTGGTGAACTCAGGTCAAGCAATGGAACTGCTCCGAGTACCACTTTCTGGGCGAGTAATATTGAAAAAATGGTTGCAGAGGACGTGGCAGTCAGTTTAGCTAATGTAAATGACATTGAAATTCTGCTGCTTGAATCGTTTCCGGTCCGGATACATGCTGTTGCAAGAGGCGAACATCCTGATAGTTGTACGAAAGTTGACAAAGTTGAGACGAGACGTGAAGGGGATACGTTCTTCGTCACCATAACCACATCCAGACCTGCTGACGCAATGTATGCACAGGTAATGACGCCGTATGAGGAAGTTGTCGCGCTGGACGTGGTCGGACTGAAAGCAGGCGTTTACACAGTAGATGTCAATGG
Source organism: Methanobacteriota archaeon (assembly GCA_034658575.1). GTDB lineage: Archaea > Halobacteriota > Methanosarcinia > Methanosarcinales > Methanogasteraceae > Methanogaster_A. The sequence goes on along the minus strand of JAYEFK010000039.1, from coordinate 1,201 downwards.
TGTGAGGGATACGTTCGAACTGCAAACGGATAATATTTTTGAAAAATGATAGCTGATTGGAAATAATATGGGTAAAAGCTCTGCCGTATTTATCCCATATCCACGATCCGCACTTATCCGCTGCATCGGGCAACATGATCCGGAAGTGATCAGTGAGGCGACCAAGCGGCTATCTAATGAGATCAGTTCAATCTGCAATTGTTGGGTGGGTGATCTGTCTTGAGCGGGGCAGAACCGGTAAAGGCTGGGAGATGGTGGGAAGTGAGGGGCGGAAGGCGAGGGGATGAGAGAGATGAACCCATAGCACGGGCAACGTATAAATGGTATCAGTAGCTTCGCTCGCAACTCTGCTAATGCTGAAACGTTATACGCCATCGCTCCAAAGAGGTATAAGGATGACTGACCCTGGTAGGATGCGGCTGTGGACGATCCAGACAAAAGAAGCCTGGGAACGTGCAGAGAACTTGGGAGTGCTCGAGTCTAACGAAATTGCAGATAAGGAGATTGATGATTGGTTTAGACCTGCATACAACTGGATGGTTGGACAACTCGAACAGCGGGTGAAAGAATATCCATGCAACAAATATCCGATATGGGCATGGTATCACCCAAAACCTGATCTGCGGCGGAGTGGACACCTGCCTCGTGATACAACAGGAGTGCGAGTGGAGTTTCTTGTTGACCCTGATAGGGTGTTGTTGTCAGACTTTGAAGCCTGGCACGCTGTACTCAATTGCTGGTATCTGTCTTTGTCAGAAGAGGAAAGTGAGAATTGGGACGAACGTTCTGAAAGGGCAGGAATAAAAGGAGGTTGGGAGAATTGGCATCCGTCCTCGCCATTTAAGGAAGAGATCCTGGAGAGTTGGGAACGAATCTTCGATCCGGAGCTATTGAACAAGTACTCGGAATGGATCGGCGGAGATGCGACACAAGCTTGCATCGGAAAGATATATGTAAATGAAGTGGTAGATGTGGCCTATTTTAAAGCACGATAGCAGCGGTGTATAACAAGGGCGTATCTGGCTTCAGCCATCGCCGTTTCCCAAATTTGCTCTGCTGCATCTCTGCAACTATGGGTAATGTCCTAATTTAAGATAGTTAATTGGAAATAGAAAAATTCGTGCCATGTCCACAGGTGATCTGCCGATCCTTCCAACATTGCGGGGGAAGTTCTTCTTTTGAACTCGTTTATGAAATTCCA
>JAYEFK010000038.1:0-10199 GCA_034658575.1 Methanobacteriota archaeon | reverse complement strand
GTCGCTCGATAGTGGTTTTGGGAGGAAGGGGGATTTCAGGATTGCGAAAAAATGGGGGAGAATGGGGAAGAAATGGGGCGCAGGCTATCGATTAGTGGATTAAAATATAATCCCCAAAGTTGAGTTGCACAAAATAATCCCGACAGAAGACTGGTCATCAGGGTGCCGCACCATCTCGTCCAGCGCAGAGAGATAGAAGTTCATCTTTCCGGCGTATTCAGGCATGAAATCGGTCATCTTCAGGTCAATGGCAACGAGACACCTCAAGCGATGATGATAAAAGAGCAAGTCGAGATAGAAATCCCGTCCATCCACTTCCAGATGGTACTGGCTCCCCATGAAAGCAAATCCCATTCCCAGTTCGAGCAGGAAATCCCTGATCTTCTCTATCAGCGCCTTTTCAAACTCCCGCTCCTTCGCATCCTTCCCGATCGTGATGAAGTCGAAGATGTATGGGTCCTTGATCGTCTGCTCCATCAACTCCGATTGAGGCGATGGGAGCGTCTCCGAAAAATTGGTTGTTTTGATGGCAGCAGCCTGCCTTCCATAGAGATCGCTCTCTATCTGGTGGACAAGCACACTCCTCGACCATCCGTTCTGGGTCGTCTGGTGAATATACCACTGTCTTTGAGATGGATCTTTTGCTTTGTTGATGATGGCAAGATTGTGCCCCCATGGAATTTCTGCGACAGCCTGTCGCAGATTTGGATGGTCAGTATAAGCCAGATAGAATCGCCGCATGTCCCACAGGTTCCTGGCAGAAAACCCTTTCACATCCGGAAACCCATCGCCGCAAATCTCCAGCCAGTTTCTCGGCCACACCCTTTCCCCAATCACTCTTCTCTTGACTCTCGACAATACGTCTGCCGATGTCCCAGTAAAGAGATATTAATTCCTTATTGACCGAGAGTACAGCCTTCGTCTGGGCGGTTCGGATACGTTCTTTCAGATCAGTGAGGAATTCTGCGTAACTCATCTGTTTTATCATGTCAGAACTCATACCCTATATCCTCCGGATTCGCTTTTACACGTTTTCTTTCCATATTTGACAGGCTTTTCACCCCATCCGCCTCTGCATCCCCTGCAATAGCCGCTTCACAGCATCAGGAAGCTGCCCGCGCTGGAGCGCCTTCATTTGCGCAGGCGAGACCATGTTCATGACCGCGGTCATCATCGGATCAGACCGCATCATTCCGTCCATCAACTTCCGCACATAAACCGAGGTCCCGATCTGCATCCCGATCTCGCTCTTCCATCTCGATTCGTAATCCTCGACTACGCATCTACCGTTCACGGCATCTGCCGCGGTCTCACCAGCGATCTTTCCTGCGACCATCGCAGTCGGTATCCCGCCGCCGTTGGTTGCGATCAGGTGCCCCGCGGCGTCGCCCGCGATCATGACGTTTCCCGCGCACGTCTTCTGGCATGCGCCGCCGACCGGAACGATGCCCGCGATAAAGGATGTGACCTCGCCTCCTTTTAGTTTCCCGGATGCGATCGGATGCTCGTTGATAAACCGGTGCAGATAGTCCCTAAACGTCACGCCCGGCTCGCACATCGCGCTCCGAATACCCATCCCGACATTTGCAGAGCGGTCCCCGTGCGGGATGATCCATGCATACCCGCCCGGCACAAAGTTTCTGCCAAAGTACATCTCGACCGCGTCTTCGTCGATCGTAACTCCGGTCATATCGTACGCCACCGCATGAGCGACCCCCATCGGATCATCCTTAATTGTGGAAAGCCCGGCAGACCGTGCCACAAGCGAGTTCGGACCGTCCGCACCGATGATCACATCTGCCTGGATCGTGTGGCTGCCCCACATCCCTGAAACCTCAACCGACATACCGTCGATTGCGGTAACTCTCGTTCCGATAGCAAGGTCTGCGCCTGCCTCGACTGCTTTCTCTGCAAGGTATAGGTCGAAGCGCTTCCGGTCGAGCACATTGGCATCGACATCGAACTCCTTGGCATCCCCGGTCGGTGCGATGAACCGCTGGTACTTCGTCTCCGTGTAGACGCAACTATCCGGGTAGCGGAAGGTGTCGGGAAGATCGGAATCGGGCATCAGTTCCTCAAGTTCATCGTACTTCGGGAGGAAGCCTGCGCACTGCACAGGAACGCCGATCACCTTCTTTTTCTCGATAAGAAGCACGTTTGCATCTTCTGCTGCGTACTTTGCCGCGGTTGCGCCAGCGGGTCCTGCGCCGATGATTGCGACGTCGTAGTGGGAGTCAATGTTCAATTGCGGAGCACCTCTCGTATCGCGAGCAGATTCAGACGCGATTGTGGTTTTATTGTTCTCTGTGTTGGGTCAATGAAGAACACATTTCTTCCGACTAAAAATATTTTTTCTTCATTTATCCTGCCATACTGTAGTATCTCTTCCTGTTCGAAACTCTTAAACTCCTCTATTATGTCTTGTTCTGAATATTCAACCTTACCAAGCGATATTTCATCAAATATCGAGAGAATCTGGCTTGTTCTGATTTTTAATAACTTTTTAGCCTCACGCTCTACATCTTTCCTATTGATTTTCGCATTCACAAGCTCGACCAGACATACCGGCTTTCCGCCGCAGTATTCCCGCGCAATCACATTCTCGTCGTCAGTGAAACCACAATCCTCCAAAAACGCCGTTGTCGTCTCACGATCAAAATCATCAACCAGCAGATACCTGCACCGCCCTTCGAGCATCGCCTCGCTATGGACATCCTCAATGAAGAGCGAGTCGGATGTTGCCACGAAGACATGCGCCAGATGCTTTTCCTTTGTCAGGTCGATGAAAAAGTTGAAGAGTTCATAGATGAGCGAACCATTCACGTTTACATCCCCGATCTTCTGCAATTCATCCAGAACCAACACCGGCTGCTTCCCTGTTGCCCTCACCTCTTCAAAAAGCTTCAGTATGTACGAAAACGCATTCTTTGGTTTATTGTCCTTAAACACATAATCCAGAAACTCCTTTGTTATCGGTATGCCTGCAACCTTTGTAACGGATGAAACCAGCTCCGCAAGCGTTTCTTTCCCCTTCTTAAGTGCCCTCTCGGACTCCATCTCCATCTCAAAGAGCGACTCGATAAAATCATCATAACTCGCTAAAAACTTAGTCCTGAGATTTATGTAGAAGACAACATAATCATCTGGCAGCTCTTTTATCACGTGGTTGATCAGTTCTGTCTTTCCGCTGTTTATCGGTCCGTAGATGAAAGTGATCAGGGTCGGTTGGCTGTCCAGTATCGCCCGTATCTCTTTTATCTCGTTTTCCCTGTTGTGGAATTCTATGTTTCTCATACTGTTTCCCTCCTACCGGATTCTCTTCGCACCATAAGGTGCTTCGTCTCGCCATTTGCAGGAATCGGGGGCACCACCATCACTACCTCCGCCGCCGCGTTAGATATGCAACGGCGACGAGTCCTGCAATCGCGAAGAGAGCGCTAAATCCTGGAACTGCCTGCTTCTTTGTAGGATGTGCCTCGTACGTTTCGGATTCTGCTTCGGAAGCGTAATCGCATGGCGCTTCACACTCTCTGGGCGGGCTGGCTGGGGTTACTGCAGGTCTTGGTGCTGCCGCCGCGTCTTCTACACCTGCACCTCCCGGCGCACCGGTTGCGGCTGCGGGAAACCCCTCTTCAGGCAGGACCTGCGTGTCAGATTCAGTAGTTGCTTTGCTGATCCTGTTGATCACTGGCACTTCCACAAATAGCGATGTGTACGGAGTTACGAATCCAAACTCAAGAGAGAGGTCTGTGATCTCTTCCACAAGCGCATCGGTCTCGCCTTCAACAACCATTCCATCCATCAGTTCCCGTATCTTCGTGTGCGCCCAGAGTTTCGGAATGAAAGCATTCTCGGAACTTAAAACCACTGGAAACGTCTCGTCAAACTCCCTCTTGCCCGTACGTGTGACTGCATCGATGCTTGAGTCGATGCTACCTGTGCCCGTATGGTATCTGGCGAGCACGATCGCGTCAGAGCCTGCAAAGAGCGTAGAGTGTCCCGTGTTTACGATATCGGACGCATCAGGGTAGCTAAAGTCCATGTCAGTTATCACAGGCGTTGATATCGTCTCGTAGAACATGTTCATCCCGGTCTCGGCATCTTCTTCCGGATAGAACCGCTCTGCCACCCCACAGTTCTCAAGGGAGAGTGCTCTTAAGAAGTCGTAGTTCCCCTCATCATCGATCCCGAACGCAATTGTAAATATGGACACTTCCGCTCCATTTGCAGCTTTTACGTTATCCCTGATCACGTAAGGCGATTTCACACCTTCGGTAGGCTCTCCATCGGTCAGGAAGACGATAATGGGAACCCGCCCCGTATCGGGTTTGAACATAGCAAGCGCATCCATGAGCGCCTCATTGATATTCGTGCCGCCTTCCGCATAGAGCGCGGCAACAAAATTTGCTGCCTCTGCTTTTGTCTGTGTGTTTGCCTCCATAAGCGTGTCGCTGAGTATTACACTATGCCGGTCAAAGAAGATCACATTGAAGCAATCATCAGGCGGGAGATCGGCGATTATACCTGTAAACACCCCCTTCACCTGTGCGATCTTGTCACCCCTCATCGAGCCTGACTTGTCGATCACGAAGATGATCTCCTTACTGAGAGCTGTTGTTCCCAGATCATCAACCGACGGCGAGAAGATGTGCATCAGGTAACCCTCGCTACCGGTTTCATAGAACAACATCTCGCCATTGAGATCTGGGTTGTCGGTCGTGAAGACGATGGTGAGATCTGTGTCAGGAAGCGTCTTCGTGCTGTAGGTGACCCGTGCTTCTGTTGTGGAGGTATACTTTGTGCTCGTCCCCTCGAATCCCGGCGTTTCCAGAGAGATGATCCGGTTCACTGATGCGACTGTTATGTTCACAGAGAGATCAGGGACACTGTGCGCCACATCGGTCTCTCGCAGCGACAGCACGTACTCATACTCGCCAAGCAGCTTTTTCACGGTTTGCTCATAAGTCAGACGAATGATGATGCTCTGGTGAGGCTCAAAACTTAAGGAATAGGAGAATACGTTCTCCTTTTTCGTCTTTAAGACGCCAGCCGTTCTTCCTTCGGAGACTGCTGCCTCAAACCGCTCATCTGCCTCTTCTTTCGGGAGGACGTCTGCTTCGTACTCGATTCCGTCGATAAAGAGGCTGAAGCCTGAGATGAAGGCGTCCTCAGGGATCAGGAACCTGAACTCGTCATCTGTTGCGGCGTTGTGCGGGTTTGTGATCTTCTCTTCCACCGCCGTTATCGCATAGCCGTTGTTCACATCAGCGGTGATGTGCAGGTAGTCGATGGTGGTGGGCGATGCGGTGTACGATGCGGTCGGTTTGGCGTTCGGCAGGTCGCTAAGAGCGATGTCCCTGAGCAGGGCAATGTAGACGTCGCCTTTTCGCACTACCGCGACTTTCGTTTTGATAACCGGATTTTTGCCAGTACCCTCACAACAGTAGACGTTGTTAGTCGTGTCAAGTATCTCCGAATCAACTTCCCTGCCGTATCTTGACATACTCAGCCAGACCTTTCCCGCGTCCGGATCTACCTGCATCGCAGTAAGCACATAGCCGCCGTATTCAAGGTCGTATGATTCGCCCTCTGCCAGTTCCACTTCCAATAGCCGGGGCAGTTCGGGTTCCGGAAGTGCACCTGACATCTGCGTGCATCCTGCGAGTATCACGAATGCGATCAGGCAGATGCAGGTTCCCCTAAACGCTTTCAGTGTTACGGTTTCCAGTGATTGAATTCCAATTTCCATATGCATCTCCTCCTAATAGTTGTATTCTATCTTATCTATATTTATCAGTTCGTCTCCCCCGAATCAGGATCGCCGCGATCAATAACCCGATCATCACAAACACTGCTTTGAATCCGGGTAATCCGAATATTCCGGTATCATCCTGCTGTGGGGATGTTGATGCCGTCGTCGGCGGATGCGCCCCGGCAGACCGCACCCTGATCGGCAGCTCGAGCGTGTAATCCTCTGCCCCTGCCATATCGCCTCCAAAGTAGCAGACCACCCTTCCCCGCACCACAAAGTCGCCGATCTGGTTAGCAACTATCGCAACCTCAATCTCCCTGCCCACACCGGGCTCAATCTCATAAGTGCTGGTAAACTGCCCTCCTCCGGATACGACAAATCCTGAGGATGTCACGCTCATGCCGGACGGTGGGATGATTATGACCTGGACATGCATCACTGGTTTTGTGATCAGGTTCACAGCCGAGAGCTTGAGCAGAATGTTCTCGCCGATCACGACATCAGTCCTCTCGCCGTGCAGCGCAACACTTGCATTCAGCGGCTGCGTTGGCAGCAATCCTGCCGATGCGACGACTGTTAGCGCTACAGCACCCGATCTTGCGGTATGTTTCCCGATGTTGTCATGGTACGATGCTTCTGCCGGATCCAAATTGAACGTACCGCCGAGAGGTGGCTTTATGACATACCGGAGCGTCCGGGACTCGTCTAACTTGAGCCGGGTGTATTCTGCGTGCGTCGCGCCGCTCACCAGCGTGAAATCGGAAGGAACGGAATCAGCCACCACGATATCCCTGATCTCGTCCGGTCCGGTGTTTCTTACTGTTACGGTTATCGTCGTTGTATCCCCCTCCTCAATCGTGTGCGGAGCGGGCAACTTTGTAACAGATAGTGTGGTCATCGGGTAGATATTAACCGTGAGCATTCCGGAATTGTCGTTGTATCCACCCCGCTCGCCTGTGGTGAGGCAGTCAAAGATGCTGAACCTGATCTTCTCGCCATCTCCCATGCGATAGAACGTGTGCGTGTTATTCCCGACATCGCTCACTGCTGCGTTTGCCCGCTTACCATTGAATTCGATGGAGCTAAATTCCTGGGTATATGCGCCTCCTTTACCCATACGGTATTGTGCATCTGCAAAGCCCCAGTCCACGTCGGTCCTGAACCGGAATGTTCCAGAGACCACGATCCGGTATTCGCAGTCCTTCGCAAGGATGATCGATGATTCAAATAACGATCTGGTGTCCTTTGGTCCAAGGGCGCGGACCTGGATCGTGTCGAGTGGGGGGTCGGTGGATGCTGATGCTGATGCTGGTGTCGTCGATACGATCAGCAGTAGTGTGATGATTCCAATAGCGGTCATCCGTATTCGGTATCTTCTATGCACCTTTCATAACCTCTCTTATTGCAAGTAGATTTAGCCTTGATCATGTTTTGATGATTTGTTTAACCGGACCGAGAGAGGGGATATTCGCTTTAATCAAACCAAGTTTAACCGATTTTGAAAGCTCGCTTGCTTTAAGATAATCCCGGTCTGAACTCCTCTAAAGGGTATGTTCTTTCTTACCTCGATAGCACTGCTATAATTGCAATGACAATAAGGATTATCACCGTTACAATGATTGAAATCCATATTGGAGCCAATACCCATATCCACGACCATGTTATATAGCCAGTTAATTTTAGTCCAATGAACAATATTGTCAAAAGACCAACAAACCCGATGCCGCCTTTGTTAGTATCACTCATTTAAATCACCTCTCTCGAATACGACTTTCGTGTTCATCCACTCCTATATACAAGTTCCGGATCTTCGAGCTTGTCACGGGCGTCCCAACCGTGTTCTCAATGTGTCCCCATAGTATTGCGTCCTTCTCACCAAATGACACTGTTACAGTTCTTGTTGCCATGTTCATCACCTTACTTTGGTTTATGTAAGTTCCATACTTACAATTAAGTAATAATAATTAATGTTATACAAACGTTGTGATCAAGTAATTGTACTCGAATCAACCTCCACCGCGAACGGCGCCACCATCATTCCCATTCCCGGAGCTGTCGCGCAAAACGCTCCCAGACCCCTCGTCGAAATGCCACTGTGCGACAAGCCCATCATCCCCATGCACCCGCACACCCAGCAGGGCAGCCCCAGCCCCGAGAAGCGCGATTTCCCGCAACACCCGGACAACGATCCCGATTTTAGGCATCCCGCATCACCTCTCGTATCGCAAGCAGATTCAGCCGCGACTGTGCTCTTATCTCCTTATTCACAGAATCCGCGAAAACAATGTTTTTTCCGACCAGAAACTTGATTTCATCGCTTATGTATTTGTATCCAAACTTCTCATTCCTGATAAATTCTGAAAGCAATCCCATCACCGCGTCAAACATCTCTTTATCCCTCGCTTCCAGCGAATACACAATCTCCTCTATCTGCCCCTTTCTTATCTTGAGCAGCTCTTCCGCCTTTCTTTTTCGGTTTTCTCCTGCATTTATCAACTCAACCAGACACACAGGCTTGCCACCGCAGTAATTCCATGCTACCTCTTTTTCCGTATCACTGAACTTATATTTGTCTAAAAAATTTATAGTCGTTGAATTGTCGAAATCATCCACCAGCAAATATCTGCACCTGCCTTCCAGCATCGCCTCGCTGTAAACCTGCTCGATGAACAGGGAATCGGATGTAATCACGAAGACATGCGCTAAATGCAACTCCTTTGTCAATCGGATAAAAAAGTTAAACAATTTGTAAATCAGAAACCCATCGATCTTCAAATCCCCTATCACCTGCAATTCATCGATGATCAGGATAGGAGTACGCGTCTTTGATACTTCCACAAAGAACTGCTCTATGTATTTGAACATGTCCTTGCTTTTATCTTTCTTTTCAAATATCTTCTCAAATAAGTTTATCGGTATCGGAATTCCACTGACTGCTCCCAGATCCTTTAATGCCGATTTCGCATACTCAGTGACATTACCAACCCCATCCCTCTCGTCAATCTCGAACAGGACGTTTAGGAAGTCTTCGTAATCCGTAATGAACCTCCCACGCAGATTGACGTAGAACGGGGCATACTCGTCTGGCAGTTCCTCAATCAGGTGGCTGATCGTCGTGGTCTTTCCGCTGTTGATCGGTCCGTAGATGAAGGTGATTAAGGACGGCTCCGCATCCAGTATCGCCTGTATCTCCCCCATCTCCCGTTCCCTGTCGTGAAATTCAATTCGCCTCATATCCTTGTTCTCCTTAGATATACTATCAATAATCCAGTTATCGCAAGCGCAACCAGCACCTGATAATCGCGAAGCGTCTCACCAGAGTTCTCCTGAACCGCAATCTCTCGCTGGTACTGAAAGCCCGCAAGTCCCGCAGATGCCGGCAGTGCCGCAAGCAGCAGAACAGCAATTCCAATTTTACGCATCCGCAATCACCTCACGCACTGCAAGCAGATTTAGTTTCGACTGTGCTCTCAGTTCCTTATTCACAGAATCTGCAAAAATAATGTTCTTCCCGACCAGAAACTTGATTTCATCGCTTATGTATTTATATCCAACCTTCTCCTTCCCGATAAATTCTGAAAGCATTCTCATCACCACGTCAAACATCTCCTTATCTTTTGCTTCCAGCGAATACACAATCTCTTCTATCTGCCCCTTTCTTATCTTGAGCATCTCTTCAGCCTTCCCTCTTCGGTCTTCCCCCGTATTCACAAGCTCAACCAGACATATCGGCTTTCCGCCGCAGTATTCCCATGCCAACGCCTTCTCCTCTTCAGTAAAACCATGCCCCTCCAGAAACGCGGTAGTAGTCCTGCAATCAAAATCATCCACCCGCAGATACCTGCACCGCCCCTGTAGCATCGCCTCACTGTAAACACTCTCCATGAAGAGCGAGTCAGATGTTGCCACGAAGACATGCGCCAGATGCAACTCCTTTGTCAGGTCGATAAAAAAGTTGAACAGTTCGTAAATGAGAAAACCATTCACTTTCACATCTCCGATCTTCTGCAACTCATCCAGGATCAACACTGGTTGCTTACCCGAATTTTTCACCTCTTCAAAAAGTTTGATTATGTATGAAAAAGCATTCTTCGGCTTATTGTCCTTAAACACGTAATCCAGAAACTCCTTTGTTATCGGTATCCCCGCAACCTTTGTAACAGATGAAACCAGCTCCGCAAGCGTTTCTTTTCCCTTCTTAAGCATCCCGTCGGACTCCATCTCCATCTCGAACAATGACTCGATAAAATCATCATAACTCGATAAGAATTTAGTCCTTAAGTTTACGTAGAAGACTACGTAATCGTCTGGTAGTTCCTCTATCGTATGGGTGATTAATTCAGTCTTCCCACTGTTTATCGGTCCGTAGATAAAAGTGATCAAGGTTGGTCGGCGGTCCAGTATCGCCCGGATCTCTTTTGTCTCCTTTTCGCGATTGTGAAATTCT
>JAYEFK010000037.1:0-2349 GCA_034658575.1 Methanobacteriota archaeon | reverse complement strand
CCGAAAGCGCAGGATTGCGGCAGCTAACCCAAGATCGAGATCAGGTGATCCACGATATCCTCGGTGACATCCACTCCGCACGCATCGTATATCCCCTTCCCTGACGGCGTGCCATTGACCTCGAGGACCAGGAAACCATCACCGGTTTCAGCGATGTCCACGCCTGCAAAAGCTGTGCCGATAACCTTTGACGCCAGAATAGACGCCTCTTCCTGCTCTGGATCCAGCAGACACCGCTCCGGCGTTCCGCCCTGGCTCAGGTTGGTGATCCATCCGTTTTGGGCGTACCGGTAGATCGCGCCAGCGACATGGTCTCCGACAACGAACGCCCGTATGTCCCTCTCGATCGGTATGAACTCCTGAAGATACAGTACGCCCCTTTCGACGAGTATCTCTTCAATTGTTTCGCGATTCGAGTCATAGAGATCAGAGCCGCTCTGGAAACGTCTGATGCCGATACCTTTGTACCCAAAGATCGGTTTTGATACTGCCTCGCCCCATCGATCAAGCGTATCCATCGCAACATCCGCATCAGAGGTAACAACAGTCTCTGGAACTGGAATGCCAGCATTTTTCAGCAGATGGAGTGAATAGTACTTGTTTGCGGCATTCCGGATCGATTCGGAAGTGTTTATGACAGGTACCTCCTTTTCAAGGATTCGCAGTAGGTCAAACTTGAATGATGCCGCTTCGGATGCACCGGCACCAAGATCGCGCACGATGGCGGCATCGACGTCATCTATTATGGAAAAATTAAACGTGTATGATGCAATCTCGCTCAATCTGAACGGGACCGTCTCTGCACCCCTCTTCCGTGCCGACCTGACAAGAGCGCGGGCGGTCCAGTCGTCAGGGTCAGTGATCACGATGCCGATATTCATTGCTATCGCAGCCGGATCGGTGTTACTTCCTTGTCGATGACATAGATGCTGTCGATCAAGCGGACGATCCCGGAGCCAGAGCCCATCACGACCGACCGCATTCTTGCACCATCGTTCTCAAAGAAGTTGACACCATAGAAGAGATCGCTCTCTGTCACGCCTGTTGCCGAAAATATAATGTCCTTCCCGGGAGCCAAGTCTTCGGTGTAGAGAATCTTATCGAGATCGGTGATACCCATATCAAGCAATCTCGGCGCGAATTTATCGGATTCCTTCTGTATCTCTTCCTCGCTCTTCTGGTTCGCCTTTGCCGGCAGGATGAATCTGCTGATGATCTTTCCGCCGGTGGTCCGGAGCGCGGCTGCGGTCAGCACGCCCTCCGGTGCTGCCCCGATGCCCATGCCGACATGGACGTTGGTGCCGCGGATGCCTGCAGCTACACCCGGCATCAGATCGCCGTCCGTGACCAGCCGCACCGTCGCGCCGAGGTCACGCAGTTCGCTTATCAGTTCCTTATGCCTGGGTCTGTCGAGCACCACCACGATCAGGTCCTCGACATTGCGGTGCAGCGCATCTGCAACGATACCAAGGTTATATTCAGGCGGAGCATCGAGATCAAGTCGTTTCCCGGTCGTCTTCTCGTACCGCACTACCTCAGGACCAACGATCAGTTTATCCAGATAGATATCGGGCGCATGCATGAGACCGCCTGCTTCAGACATCGCCATCACCGCTGCCGCTCCGAACTGATTCTCTGCTGCAAGATTCGTGCCCTCTAGCGGATCGACCGCGATGTCAACTTTTGGTCCGTTCCCGGTTCCGACCTTCTCGCCGATATAGAGCATCGGCGCCTCATCGCGCTCGCCCTCGCCGATGACGATCTCACCATCGATATCGAACTGTGCCAGCACCCTGCGCATCGCCTCGACCGCGGCATCGTCCGCGGCATGTCGGTCTCCGAGACCGATCCATCGCGCGGCAGCGACCGCGCCAGCCTCGGTCACCTTCAAGATCTTCAGAAACAGATTCCTTTCGATCTCGCCTATCTGCGCGATCATCGTTTCAGGAACGCCGACGCTTCCACTTGCATCTCTGGCTGTTATTGACATGGGTGGCATTCTGTTTCTGGCACTATAAATTTGCCGATTTGTTTACCGCCAGGGAATCGCGGGTACGGGTGGGATGTTACGCGAATATCCGCGAGGGCGCAATCAAAAACTCCAGTAAAATCACTCTGAATTTTAGACAGTGCCTTAAGTATGTACAAATTCGGGTAATTCGGTAACTACTCAGGTATGCTGATTGGTCTCCTGATTGCGATCATGTACTTTCTGGCAAGAAAAATAACCGCGGAATACGGAGTATCGCCGAAGGCAAGGCGCAGAGGAACGCTATAACCATTTAACCATTTATTTCCCCTCTGCCTACTCTGCGTGTGACAAGAAGTTGCATCACAGATTGCCTAACC
>JAYEFK010000036.1:0-2360 GCA_034658575.1 Methanobacteriota archaeon | reverse complement strand
CTCGATGCGATTCAGGATGCGCTTAGAGGGGATCCGTTTATTCCATCCGCGGTGTAGGTGAGTAGTTACTAAAATAATTAAATTTGAGTACCCAACCCCCTAATCTGCATAAGGTGGCTCATGATGCAAACCCTGACCCCAAAACACGACCGTCTGCTCACCGTCTTCTTACTGCTCGGTCTCGTAATACTCGCATTCATACTGACCCCGCTCCTCCACATGGTCTTCGGGCAACTCATCACCAACCGGTCGGGCGTAATCGAGGCGGCAGGCGATTCTGCGGTAATAAAATCCATCCTCCTAACAATGTACACAGCATTCGCCGCAACCGCAATAGCATTCGTATTCGGCGTGCCGTTGGCATACTTCATTGCAAGACGCGACTTTCCAGGTAAGGGGATCGTCGAGAGCATCATCGATATCCCGATCATCATCCCGCACACGGTGGCAGGTATTGCGCTTCTCACGGTATTCGGGTCGCATGGATTGATCGGCGACCCACTCTCGTCGATTGTCCGGTTCAGGGACGCGCTCCCCGGAGTTGTGGTTGCGATGCTCTTTGTCTCTGTGCCGTTCCTGATCAATTCGGCGCGAGAGGGGTTCCAGAGCGTTGATCCGCGCCTCGAAAACGTTGCCAGATCGCTTGGAGCCTCGTCATGGGACGCATTCCGGCGGGTCACGGTTCCGCTCTCTGCGCGGCACATCCTCGTCGGCTCGATTCTATGCTGGGCGCGGGCGATGAGTGAGTTTGGAGCCGTCATCGTGATCGCATACTACCCGATGATTTCGCCAACACTGATCTACGAGCGCTACATCTCGTACGGGCTTTCTGCGTCGAGTCCGGTTGCGGTTCTGCTGATCGTGATCTGCCTCGTCGTGTTTATCGTGCTGCGGATGATCTCCGCGGGATGGAGGCGGTATGACCGCGAGTAGGGTGCATTGGGCTTGCCTTAAGTCGGAGTTCGGACAAAAACTTCGAAACAACATAGATATCCAAATAGTTCGCAAAGACCGAAGGTGCAAATCTTTTTAGTATAGATAAACGAGAGATGGCTATGTTAGAAAAGATAAAATCAGCGATAATAAAAGGGAGGATCAACATGACAGACCATGCAGATGAGGAACTTGCAAATGATGAGATACTGGACGATGATTTGTTTCATTCTGTCTTATATGGCGAGGTACTTGAGGATTATATGGGCGATAAACCATTCCCCAGCTGTCTTGTCTGCGGCAATGACCTAAAGGGAAGATATATACACAGTGTTTGGGCATACTCGGATGAACATGACATCGCAATTGCCATAACAGGATATATTCCAGACCCGGATAGGTGGATAGACCATAAGATACGGAGTGGATAAGATGTTGATTCCAATTTGCCCCATCTGCGGAGGAAAAGTAGTAGAAAAATATGTGGAGAAGATTGTTAAAGGCGGAAACGATGTGGCGATCCTGAGAATTAAAGTCGGTGTATGTGAAAAGTGCGGCGAAAGGTTGTATACGAAAGAAGTCCACAAAAAGATAGAAGAGATCAGGTCAGAGCTTAAACATAGGACTACGGAGCTGTATACGCCAATCGGCAGGACTTATGCTTATGAAGGCGTCATTGCGTAGGGTCTTATCGGACTGCATATCGTTAGCACCGTATAGGGAAGTTTCCGGGATCTCTGGTAATTCGCGAGTGCATGCACTTTTTCACTCTTCCGGAGGATCCGGTTATGGTAAAGAAGATTAAACCACAGAGAGCACAGAGGATCACAGAGAGTTGTTATTTTTATCTTTCGCCCCCTCTGTGTCACTCTGTGTCCTCTGTGGTTTTCCGAAAAACCTATTTCGAAAATACCAAAAAGTCTTCGGGGTTTTGGTCACCGCAACGCGAGATACCAAAGACCCAGTTTCCGTTGCCTGATGAGTTACCAGTTTAGACTATTCTGGTTCGAACAATGATCGAGATTACAAACCTATCGAGGGACTGGAAGGAGTTTTCACTCAACATCGATCTGCATATCGAAGAGGGGGAGTACTTCGTGATCTTAGGACCGACCGCATCCGGAAAGACCTTGCTGCTCGAGTTGATCGCGGGTTTTTACCATCCTGACAGCGGCAGCATCATGATCGGTAAAACAGACATTTCCGACCTACTGCCCGAACAGCGGAAGATTGGCTTTGTTTATCAGGATTATTCGATCTTCCCGCATTTAAACGTGGAAGAGAATATAGAATTCGGATTGAAGCTCAAAAAAACCCCTCGCGATGAGCGAAAGAGAAGAGTGCAGGAGATCATGTATCTCCTCGGCATATCCCACCTCTCGCACCGTTATTCGCTGACGCTTTCGGGCGGAGAGCAGCAGCGGGTT
>JAYEFK010000035.1:0-10296 GCA_034658575.1 Methanobacteriota archaeon | reverse complement strand
CAAGCGAGCTTGCAAGCATGTACTCACGTGCACCATCGTTCCACTGGAGCACCACGGTCTTACCAAACGGCGTTTCCATCGTCGTCATCGTGCAGTCATATCCGTCGCCAACTGTGATCGTCTCGTTGTCACCTTCAGACAACGCTATCGGCTCTGCGGATTCGTTGTATGCGCGCTCGACCAGTTGAACCATTGTGAGCTGCGTTTGCATCGGATTTTCACTGGTATTATTGGTGTATACAAGGACCACGCCGTTCACGGATGCCGAAGCAGAGACTGGGGTAACCATGACATTCTCCATCTCGTAACCCGGCGGCAGATACTCTGGCTCCTTAATATCAAACAAAACCTCTGCCTGCGCCTCTTCGATGGTCATCGTCTCTGGTGTCTCCGCCTCGTCCGCAGATTCGACGGTTGCGCCTTCCGGTATCTCGAATTCGAATTTTCTGTTCGGGATATCCACATTGAACTCTGTGTCCCGATACTCCATGCTCATCATGAGTTCGCCGTTCTGGTACGTCTCGATCTTAAGTGGCATCCAGTTCCATTTATCGAGCCACACCTCAACTGACATAGGCATGGGCGCATCATCGGGTGTAGCGGTAATCCTGTAACATTGGCGCCCTGAGATTGTTCCAGCTCCATTCGGAACGATCGTGCATGTATCGACCAGGTACTTGAGGAACAAGGCATCCCGGGATCGGTTCGTCTGTGCAGACTCTGGAATGTTTGCCGTCGTGACCAGGTTCTCGGCAGGATCATACATCCAGATGTACGTGCCATTCGAAACCATGACTTGTCCAGCAACTTCGGAAGGTTCCGTATATTCCATCCGGATCATGTTCGGCTGCTTGTACGCATAGTCCGTGACTATGGTCTCGTTGTTGCTTGTCATGACCATGTTGCAGGTGAAACTCTGCACACTGTCCTGATGCGCCATAATCTGCTGCTCAATCTGTTCGGAAGTGAGTTTATCATCGACGCATCCAGCCATCAGAAGCGAGATGCCGACGATTGCTATTAAGAGTATGTTTATTGCCTTCATTAGTGGAACTGGCGAGTCTCTGGTTAATAAGGTTATGGTCGGCACGGTCACAGTACGCTGTGCTCGATCACCGCACCGCATTGCGGGCATCTCACAGATCGCAGATGCGGCACGATCGCGATATTGCATGCACATGCGGTGCAGACAACAGTCTCCTCAACACCAATCAGCCTCTCAAACCCTACAACAACATTATTCATATAGTTAAGGATCGGCTCGCCATGGTGTTTTGCGATGTAGAAGGTGAAGAATGAGAGCATCATACCAGCCACAACATCCGTCATCCAGTGCACCCCGAGATACAGTGTGGCAAAGACGATTGTAATGAATGCGAATGTTAGAAATGCCGTGTACCTGCGAAGATTGGTTGTGTTGATGACCAGCAGCGCGCTGAAGATGAGTGCTGCATGAAGACTCGGGAAACAGTTGTCGAGAGGGTCCACGGTGGTGATGCCTTCATAGATCATCGGATGCAGTTCGTACATGAGCGGCTGGATGCCGGAGAGCGCGTAACTTGTGACCTTGACCGGGAAGAGCAGGTAAAACGGGAACGCGATCAGATAATTGAGTACGAACACGAGAGAAAACCATTTTATCGCTCTCATCTGCTCCGTATATGCAAGTATGAGGAATGTGAAGATCATAACCGATGAGAAGAGTATCAGATACACAAACGTCATCAGATACGTGAGCGCGGGATACATATAGCTCTGGAAGACCGCAACCACATCTCCTTCGATGTATTCGATATAGTGGGTGCAGTCATAGTTCACAAACAGGTTCAGTTCCCGCTGTATCGGAAACTGCGCCTGCATCAGCCCATACACGGAGGCGGCTAACAGTACGTAGGGCCAGTACCCGTTTATCAACTGCCTTGCCGTATATCCACGCTTCCTTCTGCGGCATTCCCCTGGCACGAAAGCCAGAAAGTACAATGCAAGCATAATCATGGTGGAAATGATGATAACAACACTCAACTGCCACGCCATTATGATTACCAGTCCTCTGCGATTTTAATAATTGGATTTATTTGATGGCAGTTTTGTATAATTCCCAGATACTTAAGTGTTATGGTTGGGCTCGGCATCTGACTGCGAAGTTGGAGTTTCGGAGTGCAGCTAACCGGTCTCAGGATGGATTTGTGCAGGCGGACGAAATCGGTGTCAACGTCCGCAATCTTTCACGCCCATTCACAGATGGAAACACGTACCAGTGATCTCCTTCTCGACTGTGCCGTCGTCCAGTTCCACGATCAGTGCCCCGTCATGGTCGACGCCGACCGCCTCACCAAGAATCGTCCTGAACCTTGTTATGATCTTCACCCTCCGCCCGATCGTGGATGAATGTTCTCTCCATTGCTTGAGGACCGAAGGGAAACCATGCTTCAGGAATGTTACGTAATACTGCTCGAAGTGCTCCAGAAACCTCTGCGTGATCGCTATACGGTCCACAACCCGCCCCATCTCTTCCTTAAGCGACGTTGCCTGCAGCATCGTGATCGGCGGGAGTGCATCGAGTTTTGTATTGGCGTTGACCCCGATCCCGATGATCACATAGTTCATGGCATCTGCCTCTGCATCGATCTCGGTTAAGATGCCGCAGACCTTCTTCTCGTTTATGAGTATGTCGTTGGGCCACTTTATTCTTGCGTTAAGTCCCAGTTCATTTAAGGTTTCGACAGCCGCAACTCCAGTAACAAGCGTCAGTCTGTGGATGTGGTCGGGAGGGATATCAGGTTTCAGGATGATCGAGAGATATATCCCGCCGGGCGGAGATGCCCACACCCTACCCGTCCTGCCCCTACCTTCGAACTGTTCCTCTGCAATAACGACGGTTCCGTTTGGGCTATCTGCGGCGATCTTTCTGGCTCTCAGATTGGTGGAGGCAAGTGTATCGAAATGGTGTATCTGCCTGCCAACAAACTCGGTTTTGAGACCCTTTTCGATTTCAGCAGGCAGGAGCAGGTCAGGAATGCCTTTGAGCAGGTAACCCTTGCCCTTGACCGATTCGATTGTATACCCACAGTCCCGCAGTGCATTGATATGCTTCCAGACCATCGTCCGCGAGATGTTAAAAGACTCTGATAGGTCTTCACCTGAAACAAAGTCTTCAGGTTTTTCTTTGAGCATTTCCAGGATCTTTTGTTCTGTTTTCATGATTAATTGTCCGTTATTTGAGTAGAGCTACTCATGTACGTCTGCACAGCAGCGGTTATCGCCGCAACCTTCCGGTCATCCGCACTTATGGCAGAAGCAAGGGTCGCTCCCTTCACTTTCTCCTGTTCAACCACGTCTGCAACATCAGTCAGCACGTCGAAGTCATCTATGAAGTGTGTCGATAGTTCGGCTCTTATGAAGTGCGGGTTTCCGAGTACCGTCTTGTGAAACGGGATGTTTGTTGTCACGCCGATGATAATATACTCATACAGTGCCCGGCGCATCCGTTCTATGGCTTCGAGCCTGTGTTCACCCCACGATATCAGTTTGGATACCATCGAGTCGTAGTACGGGGAGATCGTATATCCGGTGTATACGCCGCTGTCCACCCGTATCCCGGGACCTCCTGGCGACCTGTACCGCGTGAGTCTTCCAGGTGATGGCGCGAAATCGTTCATCGGGTCTTCGGCATTGATCCTGCACTCGATCGCCCATCCGTTGATGGTGATATCCTCCTGCCTGCGATCCAGTTCCTCGCCTGCTGCGATTCTTATCTGCCTTCTTACGATATCAAGCCCGGTCACCCGCTCGGTTATCGGATGTTCTACCTGCAGTCTCGCGTTCATCTCGAGGAAATAGAAGTCTCCGCCAGAGTATATGAACTCCACAGTTCCTGCATTGGTGTAATCGAACGCCTCTGCCGCCAGGACTGCCGTCTTACCCATCTCTTCCCTGAGTTCCGGGGTCATGACCGGCGACGGGGACTCTTCGATCAGTTTCTGGTGGCGCCGCTGTATCGAACACTCCCTCTCGTTCAGATGAATCGTATTTCCGCGAGAATCCGCAAGGATCTGGAACTCGATATGTCTTGGCTGGTGCAGGTATTTCTCCATAAAGATGGTGGCATCGCCAAACACCGATTCAGCCACTGCCTGGGTCGACTCGATGGCACCGCGCAATTCGGAAGCGTTGTTTGCGATCTTCATCCCGATCCCGCCACCGCCTGCCGATGCTTTCACGATGACCGGATACCCGAGCTTCTCTGCATCATCGAGTGTGGACTCGGGATCATCGATTCCGGACGAGATTCCGGGGATGATCGGAACACCAGCTTTTTCCATCGCCTTTCTTGCAGCGATCTTGCTGCCGGAAGCTTCCATGGACTTACTGGACGGACCTATGAAGACGATTCCCGCCTTCTCGCATTCCCTTGCGAACACCGAATTTTCGGAAAGAAACCCATATCCCGGGTGGATCGCCTCTGCGCCGGTCTTCTCCGCGACATCAAGAATCCTATCGATCCTTAAGTAACTCTGGCTTGTCGGCGGAGGTCCGATGCAGTGGGCAACGTCAGCGTACTTTGCGAATAACGCGTGTTTGTCTGCCTCCGAATATACCGCCACAGTCTTTATACTCATCTCATGACATGCTCTCATCGCCCGTATGGCGATCTCGCCCCGGTTCGCAACCAGTATCGTGTTAAACACAGTAAAGACACTCCTTTTAGTAGATAGACATGAGGATGTCGCCTGCGCCCACAGTATCACCTTCAGAGACGAATATCTCCCTGACGGTCCCGCTGTGTGAGGTATGGATGTTGTTCTCCATCTTCATAGCCTCGATCACTGCAACGACATCGCCCTCCATGGCGGCGTCCCCTTTTGAAACCTTCAGCCCAAGAACCATCCCGTGCATGTTGCTTGCTATCCCGCCTTCCACAGACGTGGGGGTTGGCTTCGCATCACCGGTAGCTATGACCGCCTCTCCTGCCCCGGTCGGCTCGACCTCGACAACGAACGCCTCCCCATCGACAACCACCTTGAATTTGTTAAATATTCCAGTATGAGCCTGAACTCCGCTGCCGCTGGTTACTGCTGCCGGCTGTAACTTCTCTTCCTCTGCCTCACCACGGAGGAACTTCGGAGCGATCTGTGGATAGAGGGCATAAGTCAGGATATCCTCCTCTTTCCTGACGATGCCGAGTTCCTGCGCTTCCCGTGTCCGCATCTCAAGTTCAGGCGGGAGCAGGTCGGCAGGTCGGCATGTTACAGCCACATCATCGCCAAGCACCCTTGCAAGCAGCTGCTTGTTAATCGGCGCAGGGGATCTTCCGTATATGCCGCGAACATAGTCCCGCACCTCCTTTGGTATTACCTTGTACCGCTCGCCCATCATGACATTCAAGACCGCCTGGGTGCCCACAATCTGGCTCGTGGGCGTTACGAGCGGCGGATAGCCAAGATCCGCCCGCACCTTCGGCATCTCCTTGAGTACATCGCCATACCGGTCCATTGCGTTCTGTTCCTTGAGCTGCGATACCAGATTGGAGAGCATTCCCCCGGGTATCTGGTGGATCAGGACGCTCGTGTCGATCTTCTCTGAGACCGGATCGAGGATGCTTCTGTATTTCTCTTTTACCCCGTCGAAATACTCCTTTATCTCTGTCAATAAGGCAAGGTCAAGACCGGTATCGTACGGTGTTCCGTCAAGCCCTGCAACCACAGTCTCTGTCGGCGGCTGGGATGTGCCGCCTGCAAACGGGGAGAATGAGGTATCCAGAATATCGACCCCTGCCTCGCAGGCAGCCATGTAACTCATAGGCGCCATCCCACTGGTGCTGTGCGAATGCAGATCAACAGGCAGCCCGACCTCGTCCTTGAGTGTCTTTACAAGATCGTAAGCGGCGTGCGGCGAGATGAGACCTGCCATATCCTTTATGCAGATGGAGTCACATTCAAGCGATGCCAGTTCTCTTGTGAATGTGACAAACGTCTCTATCGTGTGCACAGGGCTTATCGTGTAGCTGATCGTCCCCTGAACGTGCGCACCTGCTTTCTTTGCTGCAGTGATGGAGACTTCCATGTTCCTGATGTCATTTAAGGCATCGAAGACCCTGAATATCTCGATTCCATTTTCTGCTGATTTTTCAACGAATTTGATGACAATATCGTCGGGATAATGCCGGTATCCGACAATGTTCTGCCCCCGAAGGAGCATCTGAAGCGGGGTCTCCCGGATCTCCTCCGCAAGGCTTCTCAGCCGGTCCCAGGGGTCTTCATTCAAGAACCGGATGCAGACATCGAAGGTTGCACCACCCCAGACCTCAAGGGAGAAGAAGCCGACGCTGTCCAGCTTCTCTGCGATCGGGAGCATATCCCGGGTCCGCATCCTGGTTGCGATCAGGGACTGGTGCGCATCCCTTAGCGTGGTATCGGTTATTGCTACTTGCGTCATTTTCACTCTTCCTTTCGACCTATTCCTTATTAAAATGGCGATCGTGTAGGGGGTGTTGCCTGGGATTGTCAGGTCACGCGAGTGGCTATGGGTTGAAGTCGCCGTCGTGATTGCAGTCACCGCGGAGTGCTGTTACTGCTACCACTCTGCTCACCAAGTGGTTTGCCCCACTGTCATCTGTCACAGTCGGAATCACGTTGTAATCATCTTCTGATGCATGAATATGTTATCGTCGCTTTTGTCGTGGTTGCGCGTCCCTATCGCCAAAATCCCATACGTAACTCACGACATCCCTATCCGGGTCGGTTGAACCGGATGCATCGAAGGTGATTATCGAGTCTGCTGCCGGATTATCGCTGAAGCGCGAGAGGCGAGAGTTTACAGAGGTTTTACCAGCCTCTGCAAACTCTTACGAACTTCACCGGTTAAATTCCTTGGTAACTACTCAGGTACCAAAAACCACTATCAGTGGACTTCACTATGCCGGAACTACCCGGTATGTGTGAGATACTATAACCAAACCAGGAATTTAACCGCAGAGTGCGCGGAGGGACGCGGAGGGGATATAAACGGTTATAGGCTCTGCGTTCCTCTGCGTCCTCCGCGGTTATTTTTCTTGCCAGAAGATACATGATCGCAATCGGGAGACCGATCAACATACCTGAGTAGTTACATTCCTTGTTTGATTCCGGCAATCCCGGATCGAATCAAAGTTCTGATTGGAACTATGCCAACACGCGGGTAATTTTACAACCCTTTTCATACGAAAACCTTATATAACATGTCCTTTTCACTTTATAACCACAAAACAAAGGAGAAATGAGAAGAATGGTACAAGTACAGGATGGTGACACCGTTATGGTTCACTACACGGGCAAATTGGATGATGGTACGGTATTCGATACCACGACCAACCGCGATCCCATGCAATTTACGATAGGTGAGGGTCAGATAATCCCTCTATTCGAACAAGCCATGATCGGGATGGGGCCGGGCGAATCGAAGATCCTCGAAATTTCGGAGGATGAAGCATACGGACCGCATCACGAGGAACTGGTACTGGCGGTGGATCGAAATGTCTTTTCGGAGGACGCGCAGCCGGAAGTGGGGCGGCAGTTTGAGGTTTGTCGGCCCGATAGTCCATCGATAGTAGCCATGGTGACCGAGGTCACCGAATCAAGTGCGACACTGGATGCCAACCACCCGCTGGCTGGAAAAGACCTGATCTTTGATATCCAGCTCGTGGAGATTGTTTAATCGTTTAGTTGCGGTGAGGTTGGAGTGGGTGGCGTAATGTTTGTGGAATACCGATAACACGGGCATCACGCTCCACTTCATAAAGCTCAAGGTGATTCAAGCGAAACAGGCAGAAGGTGAGCAAATGACAATATATACTGAAAAACAGAAGGAAATTTCCGAAACAATAGCAGATGACGCGAGTCGTTCTAACTGGAAGAGTTACAAATGGCAATTGAGTCATGCCATAAAAGATATCGATACGTTTGAAGATATTACCTGCATCAAATTCGATGAAGAAGATAAACAAGTCTACGAAAAAGTTCTTGAAAAATTCCCGCTCTCTATCACTCCCTATTATCTATCGTTGATCGATTACGAGGACTACAAGAATGATCCAATCTTTATACAGGCATTTCCCGACCCTCGCGAATTGATTATCAGTAAATATGACATAAAAGACTCGCTCGCGGAGGATACAGACAGTCCGGTCCCGGGAATCACCCATAGATACCCGGATAGGGTACTCTTTCTCATAAGCAATATCTGCAGCATGTACTGCCGTCATTGTACACGGAAGAGGCGGGTTGGCGATGTGGATTCCATTCCGAATAAGTCCGAGATACTGAAAGGGATTGAGTATATAAAAAACACACCCGCGATCAGGGATGTCTTGCTTTCGGGTGGAGACCCTCTGATGCTGTCAGATAGCTATCTTGATTGGATCCTTACCGAGTTACAGGCGATTCCACATGTTGAGGTAATCCGGATAGGAACCAGGGTGCCTGTAGTCCTGCCTTACCGTATAACTGATGATCTGGTAAATATGCTCAAAAAGCACCACCCAATATGGATCAATACCCAGTTCAACCACCCACGAGAGGTGACAACCTCTTCGAGAGACGCGCTCATGATGCTGGCAGATGCGGGGATACCGCTTGGCAACCAATCGGTCTTACTGGCAGGTGTGAACGACTGCCCTATACTGATGAAGAAACTGGTGCAAAAAATGGTTCAGAACAGGGTTAGACCTTATTACCTGTATCAATGCGATCTATCCGAGGGATTGACTCATTTCCGCACCCCGGTTGGCAAGGGCATAGAGATCATCGAGTCCCTGATCGGACACACGAGCGGATTTGCCGTACCAGATTATGTGATCGATGCACCGGGCGGAGGCGGGAAGATCCGCGTTATGCCCCATTACCTGATATCGTGGTCAACCAACAAGGTCATCCTGAGAAATTATGAGGGGGTCATCACTTCCTACAAGGAGCCGGATTCTTATGAACCGACCTTCTGCGATAGAAATTGCGATGAGTGCCAGTTGCAATTGGAGATGAACGCGGCTGATGAACACAAAGCAGTTGGTATCGAGAAATTGCTATCGGACCACGATAAGACCATATCCCTGGTACCGATGAATACGGATAGAATGAAGAGAAGAGATAACCTGTGATGTCAGACAAAATCGAGAGGCTTGGAAATTCGCAGATCCAGCATGGAACGTTCAATGACCGAATTTATCTGATGAAATTATCGTGCAGGGATTATCCGGGTATCATAAACCGCCTGGACAGTCTTGCAGGGTACCATGGATACTCAAAGATATTTGCGAAGGTTCCTGAGTCTGCAGGATCGCTCTTTCGCAAAAATGATTACAAAATAGAAGCCCGAATCCCATCTTTCTACAATAGTGAAGAAACCGGTCTTTTTCTGGGAAAATTCCTGAAAAAGAATCGCCAGAACTCTTCTGACCGGGAAACGATGCGGTCTGTCCTGAAAACGGCAGAAGAAAAAGCCGCATTGGCAGATACTCCCGCCCTGCCTGAAGAGATGCAATGGCGGATTTGCGTGCCAGACGATGCTGAGGAGATGGCTGAAGCCTACCGCTATATATTTGAGACGTACCCATTTCCCATTCGTGACCCTGACTATCTTCGCGAGACCATGATGGCTAACGAGGTGGTCTACTTTGCAGCAGAATACAGGGGGAAGATCGTGTCACTGGCATCATCGGAAATATGCAAAGAGGATCGCCACGTTGAGATGACCGACTTTGCGACACTTCCTGAGTATCGTAGAAACGGACTTGCCACATTCTTGCTCTCGGTGATGGAAGAAGAGATGCGACGGCGGGGGCTGAAACTCACGTATACTATTGCTCGGGCACTTTCGTATGGCATGAACATCACCTTCTCGAGGATGGGGTATCGCTACAGTGGGACGCTACTGAATAACACCAATATTTCAGGGCGTCTTGAAAGCATGAACGTGTGGTATAAATTCCTGTAGCTGCTACGAAAGGCGATTGTGCAGCAGACTTATTCTTCGCGTATATGCTCAATGAGTTGTGGTTTTTAGGGTTTTAACCACAAGATTACGCAGATTTACACGAGATTTCTGTATTAATCTCGTGGTTTTTACCATACAATATTGAGCATGTTCTTCTTCGCCATGCAGAACTCTTATCAGCGGATGAATACGCTGTATTTCTCTATTTATGGATACAAGAAAGCTGTAATCAGCCAAAAAAAGAAAAGAAGAGCGCGAGGATTCGCGCTTTAGAACCTATCCGAAAAATATATCGATAGTTTTTCCAACCACGAGATTACCACAGAAATC
>JAYEFK010000034.1:0-2364 GCA_034658575.1 Methanobacteriota archaeon | reverse complement strand
GCATTCCTTCCCGCCCCGGCTCCGGTAGCAGCCATACGTCCGGAGGATCATGGTCAGCGACGGGATCACGCCATCCGGTAGCCGATCTGTCGAAGTCCATGCCGCAACCGGCTTATCCGGCGAATATACTTTCTTTTTCATTTGATTTGATGGATTGATGGGGCGGTCAGACCAGTTGGGGCTGGCAGTCCTCCCGCTGTCGAGTAAGTTTATGCAGGGTCTGTTCCGCTCTGTTATGTATGTATCGCGGAAAACCCCGTCATAATCGAGATTGCGGTTTGGTGGGATATAGCGCAAACTCGGGTGAGCGCAGACTTAATGCCAAAAAAATAAGACGTGGACACGATCTGTTTCTATCGGCGGTCCACATTCTCTATCGCAGGATATGACTTTATTTCATGATATTGTTGATAGTATCCGACAATCCGACGGCTTGATATTATTTAAGCGTTTCGTCGAACGTTTAAATTTCAATTTTGCATCCAGGTCAGTGCCGTCGGATGCGGAAGCGCAGGCGATATGCCTCTGTGATCCGGACACACCGTTTGGGGCATGGGGACGTGAGCGGCCATCGACAGCGGTGCCGCGCTTCGCAAGCTGCGTGAGTTCGCGGGGTGAGGTGGCTGCTGCCGCGGCGCGAAGCTGTGGGTTTCACGGGTCTGCCGGACAGCCTTATAACAAACGAGTTACTAACAAATAAGTTAGTGATTTGATGCACTTCACATTACAGCCAGTAAAAGGCGCGGGATTCATGAACAGGGCAGAACTGCTGGAAGAGATGGTTTACGATCTGAAAGAGACAGAATCAACTATCGGCTATGCCCTTTATGGAAAAAGAAGGATTGGGAAGACATCAATATTAAAAGAGGTTCAGAAAAGGCTTGAAAATGAAGACAGGATCGTGACGGTATATCTTTCTGTCTGGGATCTGATCGAGGGGCGGGTAGACGAATTCTGCCAGAGACTGAGTATGGGGATAATCGATGCGTACAGACCCCACACCGGACTGAAATACAGGACAAAGGAGTTGATCAGAACACCGCTCACTCTGCTGAGAAAATTCCTTGATGCGGCAGAGTTCAGAATCGTTTATGATGAGATAGAATTCTTCCTGACGCTCGAAAAGGACGTCGACCGGAATTTGCTCGTTGAACATGCGTTCAATATTGCAGAGAAACTTGCAGAGGAGACCGATACGAAATGCATCCTCTTGCTCGATGAATTCCCTTCGATCATTGAACTGAAGAGCGACAACGCCATGGTTGGCGAGCATATCCTTCGAAAGATCAGGACACTCTTTGAGAGCTGGGAGCGGACAACCCTCTGCATCTCCGGTTCAATCAGGAGCACGATGAATCTCACAGTCCTGTCTTCCGCATCCCCATTCTACAGGCAGCTGGTCGCAAAAGAGATCGGTCCATTAGGGAAAGAAGCTGTTAGAGATCTGCTACTTGGAAATCTTGAGATAACAGATGCAGGAATCGAACAGATATATGAGTTCTCTTCCGGAATTCCGTTCTATGTGCAGTTCATCGGAAAAATGCTGGAAAAGAAGAGGACGCTGACGATGGAGGATATCGAAGAGATAGAGGACGAATTTTTGAGAGAAGAAGGGGATCTGCTCTTCAAAGGAGAATTTAACGATCTGAGTCCAAAGGAGCGGCTGGTCATCTTACGGATAGCAAAGGGCTGCCACACACCGAAAGAGATAGCGGCAACCGTAGCAGACAAGGTCTCCAACGTCAGCAGATTTTTGGCGTATCTGGAGGATAAGGGGCACATTTCGAGGAGAGCGAAGGGTTATTACGTGCTCGATGATCCGGTCTTCGGGAAGTGGCTCGGGATGAGATGACTCGCCGGATACGTCCTGTATTGTCTTGCGTGGCTATGGCGGCCCAACTCTAAAATCCAAAGGTAACTACTCACCTTTGAGAAGTTAATATATTTTTGTAACTACTCAGGTACCTAAAACCACTATCGGGGGACTTCACTATGCAGGGACTACCTGGGACATAGGGGATACTGTAACCAAACCGGGAATTTAACCGCAGAGTACGCAGAGAGACGCAGAGGGGAAATAAACGGTTAAATGCTCTGCGTTCCTCTGCGCCCTCCGCGGTTATTTTTCTTGCCAGAAAGTACAGAATCGCAATCAGAAGATCAATCAACATACCTGAGTAGTTACATATTTTTTAGCCTTTCCGTTGGGTGACACTTCAAGTTTTTTTCTTAAGCATGTAACTACTTAGGTACCTAAACCACTATCGGGGGACTTCACTGTGTAGGAACTACCGGGACATGGGGCGTACTGTAGCCAAACAGGGAATTTAACCGCAGAGTGCGCAGAGGGGCGCGGAGGAGGAA
>JAYEFK010000033.1:0-10300 GCA_034658575.1 Methanobacteriota archaeon | reverse complement strand
GTACTTTTTCATGTAATTCGGATTTCCCATCTCTGAATGCGGTCCCAAAGCCCGCGTGAACCGAAAGGAATACATCAGATGAATCCGACTGGATCACTATGAATGTTAGAGAGGTCATGCACAAAGAGGTCGTCACCTGCCAGATCGATGACACCATCAGAACGGCTTCATCCTTGCTAAAAGAGCATGACATAAGCGGCATGCCGGTAATGGACGGCGACAGGCTGGCTGGCATCGTTACCGAGTCTGATCTGCTGAAGTTGCTCGATCTGCCAGAGCATCGCCAGGGTCTGTGGCTGCCAAGCCCGCTCGAGATCATCGAGATCCCACTGCGCGAACTGATCGGATGGGAAGAGGCGAAGAAGGCACTTACAGACGTGGGCGATAAACCGGTGCTCAGGATCATGACAAAGCATATACACACGATCTCGCCAGACGACTCGATTGAGGCTGCAAGCTTGCTGATCACGAGTCACCGGATCAACCGACTGCCTGTAATCGAGGATGGTAAACTGATTGGCATCGTGACGCGGGGCGATATCATCCGCGGACTGGCGGTTACCTGATATTATCGATCTGGCTCGGTTGTATGATCGTCCAGTCGAGCTTCACATCGTTCATATCATATAGCGTCACACGCAGCGGAGATTCAGGAAGTTCGGACGGCATCACCTCGACCTCGAGGTACGCTTCGTCTCCGACATTGATATCCAAATCCTTTTTCACCTTGCCAAAGAAGAGCCGCTTCTTCGATACCTTCCGCTGCACGACTATGTTGTTCCAGGTCTTACCTTCCGCGATCGATAGGATCTCGCAGGGAATTTTTTTAACTGGCTGATTCATGGTAGTCACATTCTCCGATTCACGCCAGATTATTTTAACGTTTTGACTGGTCAAGGCTGTCAAGTGGCAGCCCTGTGCAAACAGTTCTCGCAACTTGCCTATTTGCCCTTTGATCTGATATCAGACTCGCCCGGCGGCAGGAATTTGGCGATCTGGTCAGGCGATGCAACGACCTTGATCGACCGCCCCAACGCATCTGAGAATATCCGGTAGATCTTCTTTGCGATGTCGTTCTGGTTAAACCGCCCTGGCACAATCTCGACCACGTTCTCTGCCTGATTCGAAACAGCAGAGACCGGACCCCCGATCAGACGCAGGTCGCTGGTTATCGCGATCGCGATCCCTACCGGAACGTCCTTTAAGTAGTTCCGCATGCCCCGGATGATGAATGCACCTTTGGAGACGAACTCGCCGTGTTCCGGCGTCTTTGAGACCTGATCCGGATGCACCCAGTAGCAGTCGCCTGTGTACTGCCCGCTCTTCCAGATGCTCGAATACGAGATCGCAAACTGCGCCGCCTCTGCGATGGTCTGCTCGGAGACCTCTGCCCCCTTATCGACCTTGATGATCGTTACCGGCGCGCCCGGCGCCTGGCTGTGCATGAAGATGTCCCGTTTCTCAAGATATTTCTTGACGATCTCTTCGTTGCTGGTTGCACCGCGCCCGCCAATCACGAGCAGTCCGTCTGATGTTCTAAACCACCTGTACTGATCGTACCAACGTGGTTTCGGGCGTTTGGGCGCTGGCATCTTCGCTTTCGGCTTCTTGACTCGCTTTTTCAGCAGTTCACGGGTGTTCTCGATCGCACGCACAGCGCCGGATAGTTTCGAACTGATCTTCTTCGATCGGTCATAGAAGATTTGCGCATTCTGGGGGACGTTCTTCCCGGTATCGAGCGGAATATCCATCCCGTCCAGTTCTACCGTAATTGTTCTGTTTCGCGCCTCGGTCCGCTTTATTTCGGGATGATCCGTGCGTATTTCATCCCACGTGCGTCCGTCTGCAAGTTCCTGCCGGACCAGACCGAGCAACGCATCGACTGGCTGGTAATGGATATATATCGCCTCGGCTTTCGCGCTCATGTCCGATTTATCGCTCTTGAACTTGCGGATCGCGTTTTCCTGCTGGAAAAGTCGGTGTTCAAGCGGGTTCTGCTTCCTCTCAGGTTTCTTTTCGATAGCCTGCTCTTTCGCAACTGTGCCAAAGAACTCGTCGAGTGCCTCGCTAAACGTACTGAAATATCGTTTCTTCCGGTCCGCATATCTGGAAATTTCAAACGGAAGGACATCGATCTTATTTTCTCCCTTGTACGCGATATGCGGCTTCAGATTGGCCATCTGCCCAAATATGTGTGCAATTCCGCGGTGCACTGTCTCGACCAGATCATCCGATAAATCCTGGCAACCGGTCTTCTTATCGACCCCGGAATATGAACAGACCTCTTCGGCGATGACTCCTCCCATATTCAGTCTTTTCGCAAGCGTCTTTACGATATCCATGTCTGATTGAGAAAATAGAGCAGATAACCCATCTTTTGTGATCTCGACAGGATTTGATTGCATATCAGGCAGTTTGTAGATCTCTCCACTCCGGATCCTCCGCCCGCGGAAGGTCACCGGATGGAGCGGGAGGATGATCTTATGCTCAGAGTTCACCAGTATCACGTTGCCCGGCGGAAAGAGTTCAAGTATGAGCCCGTTCTCGACTTCGCCGCGCATCGTTTTAATCTCAACGATCCTGTCGAAGTCGTACTGCTCAATCGAGACGATCCTGCCGTGAGAAAGGTACTTCCGAAGCGTCATCGCAAACATCGGCGGCGTTTTCGGGCTTGGAAGCGGATGCGCGGTCAGGTGCATACAGGCACCCGCAGTGATCACGAGATCGGACCTCCCCTCCCCAAAGAGGTAGAGGTTCAACCGGATCTGCTCAATATCAGTATCGGTATCGGTTCTGTATATCTTTTCGATGCGCGACCCGACGAGGTGCTGCAGTTCAGCAACCATCACCGCAACATCGACACTTGTCATCGCCTGTTTCATTGTATCTCAACCCGAGCCGCCATGTCTATCATCCATCATTCGACCTTGAGACTGAAGTCGAGCCACCGCGCGGAGTGTGTGAGCGCGCCAATCGAGATCACGTCCACGCCTGATTCTGCGTACAGAGCAAGGTTATCCAGTGTTATGCCTCCGGATGCCTCGAGCGTCACACAATCGCGTAACCCCTGCCGATCCAGTGCTGATATGGCTTCTGTGATCTCGCGAGGGTCCATGTTATCGAACATGACAATGTCCGACCCGAGTTCCACGGCGCGCACAGCATCTTCGGCATTTCCGACCTCAATCTCAACTGTTTTCGTAAAACCCGCCGCTCTTGCGTATTTGTACGCCACCTCCATCCCGTGTATCTTGATGTGGTTGTCCTTGATCATCACAGCGTCAGTGAGACTGAACCGGTGCGGATCGCCGCCACCGAGCGCAACCGCCTTCTTCTCGAATCTACGAAATCCCGGTGTCGTCTTTCTGGTACCTGCAATCTTAACATCGGTTCCTGCCACAATCTCCACGCACCTCCGGGTCAGGGTCGCTATGCCGCTCATCCTGCCAAGAAAATTCAGTGCGACGCGCTCGCTCTGCAGGATTGCGCGGGCACCACCTCCGAGTTCGATCACAACAGCCCCTTTCGTTATCGTATCGCCGTCATCGCGTCTGCGCGTGGCTGGAATTCCGCAATAATAGAGAATCCGCATCGCTTCTTCCAGTCCAGCTATTACTCCATCTTCTTTTGCAACAATATTTGCTTTGGCTACATTATCCGGGAGCAACTCATGGAAAAGATCTAAATCTCCAATGTCTTCTCTTAAAAACAGTTCAATTTCAGATACGTCCATTGTCCATCAGACTAAGCCCAGATTGTTCAACTGTTTCCAGACATCTATCTTGGCAAATTCGCACTCTTCTTGGGTCTTTGCTCCGGTTATTACAAGTTTCCCTGAGCGGAATATCAGAACAACTACTTTGGGGTCATTGATCCGGTACACAAGACCCGGGAACACCTCTGGTTCGTATTCGATGTTCTCAAACCCGAGACCGATCGCAATGGCATCCAGGTCGAGTTCCGTATTAAGCGATGCGCCAGCCACGATGTTCTGGACCGTGTAGTCTTTACTCGTGATCGTGTATCCGAGTTTTATCAGATCATCTGACAGGATATCTATCGCTGTATCCACGTCCGCTATGCTCTTTGCGCCGGTACAGTTTGCTTTGCCCGATCCAAAGACCAGAAATGCTGTTTTCGGGTCTTTTATCCGGTACACGAGCCCCGGGAATTTGTTTTTGTCATAATCAGCATTTTCGAGAGATGATGATATATGCAGGAGGTCGAAGTGGTCAGAAAGTGCCATCGATGCGACGATATTCTCGATCTTGATGGTGGGGTCAATCATTATAGTGGCGTTGGGTTTATATACAATAATACTATCGGTCACGCGGAGAGGCGACATTACGCGCTTCGCCGGTCCGGATCACCTGCACTCACCCGCGTCCGAGCACCTTTGCACCTGTGACCAGTTCGGCAGGCATCCCTTCCACCATCGGCGCTGGAAGCGAAACCTCGTCACCCCCGACCTCGCCCGCTTCGATTGTGTATGCAAGAGACGCACGCTCTCCTGATCGGAGCGAGACCTCCCAGAGATGATCGAACCGATCCCCGATCACAGCCCTGCGCGGCTCGGGTTCTGCACTTTTGATCTCGTACGGGATAAGGTCGTGTATTTTAAGGGATTGCGCAGTACTCGTATGATTCAGAATCCGTATCTCGACATCAAACCCGTTCTTATTCCGTCTCACAGAACGCTTCACAAGGAGATTTCCCATGATCCTTGCAACAACAGGATCGATATTCGGAGTATCCCGTTTTAGGATGTCAGAGACCTTTGCCGCAAGTCTCGGAAGCACTCTCTTGATGAGATTCTCCTTTTCCTTGCGTTTCGAAAGCAGCTCCCGCTTCCCGAGGTATTTCCTGAGCCTGCCCGAGACGGTACGCACCGCGTTTTCGACCTCGCTAAGGATCTCGGGAACATCTGCAATCGCGTTTTTTGACTCGGATGTGAACGGCACGTTGGTGGATGCGACATGCACCAGAATTGCACACGGTCCCGCAGGAAATCCGCCAGGCTGCAAGAGCCCGTAGTACTTCCAGTTTATCCGCTCGATCGCATGTGTAATCGAACATGCGCCCTGCTGGTAGAGGAGCGGCACCCGGTTTGCGAACCTGAGGATCTCCACCTTACCTTCAGCAGGCAGATCGCCGCCGTAAGCGATCGCCGCCTCGACAAGGAATGGATTTCCATAATACACGGCAGGCGAGAGCTTCGTCGTTGCTATGAAGTCGACTGTGTACTCCTTCTCAACGCCTTTGTAGATGAGATCCTCTGAGATCGGCGAGAGGCAATCGGTCGGCGGAGAATCTATCTTTATACTCCTGAAGGCGGTAAGCAGCCGTTCTGCCTCCTCGTGCGTGAGTTTCTGGGGCTTAGATGCGGGTTTTAATTTTGCATGAGCGCAAATCTTTTCTGCAGTCACAGCCCCGATTCTTGAGAATGAGTCCTTCAGAAACGTTAACATCCGCTGCTGGTCTGTGTACCGCAGCATCTTTATAAGTGTCCCGAGTTCGAGCCCTGCCGGATGCGGCTTAATCTCTTTGGGAGGCTCTGGCAGGAGGTCGGTGGCTCTGTCAAATACGGTGTACTCGCCGTCAGGATCGACAAGCGTAAGTCTCGCATGTGGATTTACGATGGCGGTGTTCCGCAGGTATTCAAGGAC
The DNA here is from genome assembly GCA_034658575.1 of Methanobacteriota archaeon. GTDB lineage: Archaea > Halobacteriota > Methanosarcinia > Methanosarcinales > Methanogasteraceae > Methanogaster_A. The sequence continues at coordinate 4,634 of JAYEFK010000033.1, read as the reverse complement.
CGACTGCCGCCGCCCCTTCACATACGCGCCCTTGATCTCGAGTTCGATTCTGGTTCCGTGCGGAGGATCCCACTCGATCACCTTCTCCTCAAGAATCTCTGGCTCGTTCTTGCTTGTGTTGATTACAAGCTCGCAGTAATGCGCTGGCTGCTGCGAGCCGATCTTTGAGATGATCCTGACCGGCTTTCCAGTGCTTAACTGCCCGTAGAGAACCGATGCGCTGATTCCGATCCCCTGCTGCCCTCTCGACTGTTTCAGGACGTGAAAACGGGAGCCGTACAGCAACTTCGCAAAGACCTTCGGGATCTGCTCCTTTACAATACCGGGACCGTTGTCCTCGACTATCAGGATAAGATTCGGTGCTGGCGAGGCGGTCTTTATCTCTATCAAGAGATCAGGGAGGATCCCTGCCTCCTCGCACGCATCGAGCGCATTGTCAACCGCCTCCTTGATCGTCGTGATCAGGGACCGCTGCAGCGAATCGAATCCGAGCATCTGCTTGTTTTTTTCGAAGAACTCGGCTATGCTGATCGACTTCTGTTTTTCTGCGAGTTTCTCTGCGATTGGTGGTGCTGGTGTCTGCGGCATAGAGTTCCTGTGGATTTATCTGGCAGGGATTGTAGATATTTGCATCGGTCGCGTAATGTACTTCCGGTCTGCGATCAGAGCACACCTGTTGCGTGGCAACCACGTTCTGCAGATCGTGCAGAGTCAGCCGTATCCGGCAGGATCATGGGGGTAGTTATATCTCGATAGATGCTAAACTTGCGGTGCAGCATAAGGTTTAAGTCTCGCTGCCATGATTGTTATGTAAGCCGCTATAACTCAGTTGGTAGAGTGCATGGCTGTTAACCATGATGTCACAGGTTCGAGCCCTGTTGGCGGCGTTTGCGGGCCCGTAGCTTAGCCAGGTTAGAGCGCTCGGCTCATAATCCTCTTCGTTCCGATGAGAAACCGAGCGGTCCTGCGTTCGAATCGCAGTGGGCCCATCGCATTCTTGCTCCGGTAAGCAGACCATGGGACAATCCCGAGATCATGCGTCCAAGCCAAACTCATTTAGCCAGCGATCGACATCCGCGCCCAACTCTTTACTCCCCGCAGTTCCCCGAACCTGCCACACCCACATTGATCTCTATCCCGCTCTTCTCAGTATAATCGCTGATCCGCTTCATCGCGTGCTCGACCATCCCGCCGTTCGTGAGGATCAGGCATCTCTTCCCGCATAGCGCCATCAGGATTGCCTTGTCGATCACGCCCGCTGCGATATCGAGGCGCACGCCATCCCTCTCTGCGATATTCTTGCTCTTCCTGCCCATCGCGCCCACAACCTCGATATCTGCGTCACGCATGATTTTACGGAGTTTTTCCGGCTCGTAGCCAGCCATATCGTAGATCCTGATGCACCCCGCCCTGACACCCTTCCGTTCCATCTCTGCGATCGCCCAACCGCTGTCATGGCTGTGCAGGACCTTCGCATTGACCGCTTCGTAGGGGCTATGGAGGGCGTAATCGCCATGCAGCACCCCAAGATTCAGGATGTCGCCCTCCCCGATCCCCGGAGGAACGCGCACCCACATAAGGTCTGGTGGCTTTAGCGCATCCACCAGTTCAGGAACGTTTCGAGGAGCCTTGTTGCGATTTGCAAGACCCCTCCGCTCAATCTCGTGATAGATCTCGAGAGTGGTGGGCTGCCTCAAGCCCGCGCCCTTCAAGAGTTCGGGATCGCCAAATACCTGATCAGGCGCCCCCCTGCCGAGAACGTGCCCACCACTCATGAGATACACGTAATCCGACCATCCGTAGGCGAGGTCTACGTCATGGGTGGAGATGATGATCGTCTTGCCGAAATGGTTGAGTTCATCGAGCATATCCGCAATCTCGTCCGCACCAACCGGATCGAGATTGGAGAGCGGCTCGTCAAGGATGATCACCTCCGGCTCCATCGCAATAACGCCTGCGATAGCGACCCGCTTCTTCTCTCCTCCGCTTAAGTGGTGCGGGGGCTTGTCTTTGAGATGGGCGAGCCCCACGTACTCAAGAGTGCGATTCACACGCTCCAAAACCATATCCTCGGGAAATCCGAGGTTTGCAGGACCGAACGCCACGTCCTGATACACGGTAGGCGCAAAGATCTGGTCATCCGAATTCTGAAAGACGATCCCCACCCGCCGCCGGATCTCCCGAAGAGACTTCGAATCGTATTTAAACGGCATGCCATTGAAGAGCACCTCCCCGCGCCTGGGTTTTAAGGTTCCGTTCAGGAGCAGGAATAGCGTTGACTTCCCTGATCCGTTCTGCCCGACAAACGCGATTCTTTTACCCTCTTCGATCTCGATTTCGACACCATCAAGAGCCGTGGTTCCATCAGGATACCTGTATTTCAGATCCCGTGTCGCAAGAATCGGCATGATCTTTTACCTCGGCTCACATCTCACAGCGCACATCTCACCCCTCATAGAAGCGATAAGGCAGCGATTGCGTATACAGACGCGAGAACTGCTTCGGTCACCCTGATTGGTCTCTTTGTCTCGAAGAGGGTCAGCTTTCCATCGTAGCATCTCGAATTCATGGCAAGATAAAGTTTCTCTCCCTGTTCCCACGATCTTATGAATAGTGTGCTTGCAAGCATAGCTACGGAATAGAGCGATCTTCTGAGGTTCGTGTATCCGAGCCGGACGGTCTGCGCGTGTTTTATGGACATTGCAACCTCTAAAAAGACGAAGATGTAGCGGTACATCAGCATGGACAGTTCGATCACAGAATCGGGAATTCCGGATCTCTTGAGGACCGCGAAGAGTTCGATCACAGGGGTTGAGAGTGCAAGGAAGAACATGCAACTCATGCCGCCGAGTGTCCGAGATATCACAAGGATCGCCATCTCGAGTCCTCCCGCATTAGCGGTCAGGCGGTACCCGAAGACCTCAAAAGAGAATACCTCGCTACCTGATCCGAAGAAAAAGAGTATGACGAGTGATCCCACGATGGCAAACCCCATAGATACGAGCAGTAGTGCTAAATAGAACTTAAGAGGGGTTTTACCGAAAAATACCGTTGCAAAACCCATAGAGAGGGCTATGAATAAAGGCGCTGCCGGAGATGCGGAGGACACCCCGACAAGCAGCCCAAACGCCACGAGGGTTAGTTTGAGCCAGACATTCCGGTATCGGAGACGGCTTACCAGCGCATAATCGTCCAGCAGGTTTCGCATACCGATACCACGTTCAACCGGACTGGTTTCTGCCTATGTAGTATCCGAAGAAGTAACCAAGTATGATCGCTCCAAGCGCTATCTGAAGCCCAAATAGGAGGCTCTCGATCTCTCCACTTGGCGGCTCCCACAGCGGGTCGGCAATCGGCTCATAAGTGCCGCCGGTCAGTTCCTCGATCACGCCCTCTGCCTCGCCATCGGCTCCACCGAATTCCGCATCGGTGCTTCCTGAGATGTAGAGGAACAGTCCTGCGAATACCAGGATAATTGCAACTACGATGATCTCCAATCTCATGATATTGCCCCTTTAATCTTGCTGATGGCTGCATCGCTTAATATGTTAAGTCTTGCAAGCATATCACTCTTCACCTGTATTATGTACTTGAAGATGAGCGCTGTGACGGCTCCTTCGATTATTGCGAGCGGGACCTGAGTCACCGCAAAGACGGTTGCAAACGCCTTGAATGAGCTCATAAATCCCCCCGGATCTGCCGGGAATGCGAGCGCAAGTTCAACTGATGTTACCACGTAAGTCGCCCAGTCGCCAAGCGTTGCTGCCAGGAAGACGACGAAGTAGAAGTTGAGGTTCAGTTTCATACCGACCTTATAGATGGTGTATGCGACTACCGGTCCCACGATTCCCATGGAAAAGACGTTCGCGCCAAGTGTTGTCAGACCGCCGTGCGCGAGAAAGAGCGCCTGGTACAGAAGGACGATCGTTCCGAGAACCGCTGTTATCGCAGGTCCGAAGAGGATTGCGGCAAGCCCTGTGCCTGTCGGATGGGAGCAGCTCCCTGTGACCGACGGCAGCTTTAGCGCGGATAGGACGAAGATGAATGCTCCGGCTACTGCGAGCAGAGGCAGTATCTCCCGATTCTCTTTTACAAGTCTGTTTAACTTGTAGATGCCGTACACTACTACCGGTATCGATACCGCAAACCATATCTGCCACCAAGGACCTGGCAGGAAACCTTCCATTATGTGCATGAGAGACCTCCGCTACAGGGTGTGCGGGTGTTCCGGTGATTCCTTATGTTCATGTTATATGTCTCCTTATTCTGTTCTGGTTCTGGTCTATCTGTCTTATAGTATTGTAAAAACACTTTTGTGTTCTCGGACATGAAGAGAAATCGAGTGAAACACGGTCTCGGTGTGATAGGAGGAATTGCATAGGAGGAATTGCCCCAGAGGTAACATAAAGCCGTGTTTCACCCGGGCGCCCCCACTCTGGAAACCCCGGGTGCGATCCACTTCCGCTATAGGATGCAGGTCGCACAGTTCCGCTTACCGCGTCAGAGCGGGTTTCAAGTTCGGTGGTCATTTCACACATATCTCTTCAGTGTGTCAATATTATTTGCCCTAACTTAAATGTTTCTGTCATGACGGACGAAAAAAAGTGGTGGCGGGGTCACCGCCGCCTGCGGTA
>JAYEFK010000032.1:0-2373 GCA_034658575.1 Methanobacteriota archaeon | reverse complement strand
AAACTTCCGAAGATGGACTGCGGAAAATGCGGCTGCGACGATTGCATGGCGATGGCAGAAGCCATTGTCCGAGGGGAAAAGACAATCGCAGACTGTGTGGTGCAGGAAGGGCTTGTGAGCGTTACCGTAGGGGGAGAAGCGATTCCGATGGGTTCATTTGTTCAGGATATAGTCTCGAAAACGATTTTCGGAATGGTCTCCTCCTTAAAAGGCGTTGATCGTGAAGGCACGGACGCGGATATAATCATTGAGGTAAAACATGCCGAAAAATAGATTAAAGATCGGGGTCTTCGGGTGCGGCGCGATCGGAAGCGCGATATGTGGCGCGATCGATGAGGGAACCATCGATGCAGACCTTATCGCAATCTGTGACCGTGATCCTGAGATAGAGCAACTCGCAGACTCGCTTGACAGCCACCCCGCGACTATGAATGTCGGCAGGATGGCGAGATCCGTGGATATTGTGGTCGAAGCTGCATCCCAGCAGGCGGTGCGCACGATCGCACCAATTGTGCTCTCCGCGGGATGCGATCTCATGATCATGAGTGTCGGCGTTCTCTCGGATGCGGAACTCTTCTGCCAACTTAAGGATCTGGCACGGCGCAACGATTGCAGGATATACGTACCGTCTGGCGCAGTCGCAGGCATCGACGGCATCAGATCAGCAGCCATCGGACGGATCGACTCGGTCGTGCTGACGACAACAAAACCGCCATCCGGGTTTGCTGGTGCACCTTACATCGCGGAACATGGCATCGATCTTTCGTCGCTATCCAAGGCGACTGTGCTCTTTGAGGGGTCTGCCGCGGATGCTGTGCAGGCGTTTCCTGCGAACGTGAACGTGGCAGGCACACTGAGTCTTGCAGGAATCGGGTACGATGCCACGACGGTGCAGGTCATTGCTGATCCTGCGGTTACACGGAATATGCACGAGATTAAGGTTACAGGGGAGTTTGGGGCGCTGACGGTCAGGGTCGAGAATGTTCCATCGCCTGAGAATCCGAAGACGAGCTATATTGCAGTATTGTCAGCAATTGCGACGCTGAAGAAGCTTACTGAGCCTGTGTGGGTGGGGACGTGAGATATCTTGCGGATTTGCTGGATGTCCGGATTTCTATAATCTTTTCAGATACTGTTGTTGGATCAAGTTACGTGCAAGCCATCCAACCATCCGAAATCTCATTTCACCCGCGGCATCACTATAATCTCCCGTATCTGCATCTCGAAGAAACTATTCGCATGTCCGGGCTTTATCACACATGCGACATCTGCGCCCGTGCCGGTCCCGCCGATAGCGATGACCTCGGAATCGTCACTGACCGGGATCATGCCAGAATCCGCAGCCATGATCGTGATCTCGACAGCGACCTTAAATCCGATCCCGAACAAACTCTTGAGGACGGCTGCAATGGTCTCGGATCTGCTCGCTCCGCCGAGTTTGTCAGTAAACGATCGCTCCACCCCTGATAGGGTGTGCGTCTGCGTGAAGACGGCTGCGCCCATCTCCTCCAGTGTTTTAAGGTTACTCTCCTCAACTAGCAGTTTTTCCGACCCTCTCGCGCCGTAATGCAGTGTTGCAACGATCGTCTTGATGCCTGTGCCCTCTGCTGCCTTCGCAACCGCAATACCGGTCGATCCTGTGGTGCTTGCAACCACGATGTGCTTGATGCCGAGTTCGACCGCCCTCCCGACCGCAGCCCGCACGGTCTCATCCGTGTTGGCAGCACCCGGCTCTTCGAAGTATGTGATATCTTTTCTCATGTTAATGCCTCTGGTGTCGATCCGGCGGTTTGAAACTCTCGCTGCCGGATTACCGCCTCGATAGTGTTGATCTGATCCATGCGGCTGCCGGGATTCGAACCCGGGTTATAAGCTTGGGAAGCTCATGTCATACCACTAAACTACAGCCGCAGCCACAACATATCATCCGGGCGGCATCTCTTATACCTTTTGGCATTGCACGTGGGCTGTCAATTCATCTGTCGCTTTGGTTCTAACTTGGATCTCAGCCCCGTCCGCGCCACCCCGCAATGATGATAAGGCATCCGATGAGATGGAGGTCGAGCAGCATTTGGTCGCGCATGATAAGGGAATGCGGCTATGATGATCCAACTTGAGTTCGTGTACGGTTCGTTTGATTTCACCATGACACATCATCGGATGCATCACGGCTTCCCGACGCTCAAATCTCCAAAATTGTAAACGATGTGTTGAGCCTTACCAGTTACGAGAATACATTCTTTAGATAAATCCCGGCTTCAGGATGGTGAATCTGAATTCAATTATGATGTTGCTCTGTCGTTTGCTGGCGAGGATAGAAAATATGCAGAAGAACTTGCAAAAGTTTTAGCCGATAAGAATGTAAAAGTATTC
>JAYEFK010000031.1:0-10361 GCA_034658575.1 Methanobacteriota archaeon | reverse complement strand
GCGCCGTGACATGCGCTCCCGAACGTGAGCTCCATCGCACGTTCCATGCCGCAGAGGATGTATGAAGGCGTGCCCATGCTTCCAGGGATCAGCACCGGCTGCCCGACGCTCCGGTACGCCTTCGGGATATCGGGATGCCCGGCAGGAAACGCCCGGGTCGCACCCTTCCTGTGCACATACACCATCCGCTTCCTGCCATCGATCGTGTGCTCTTCGAGTTTTGCGACGTTGTGCGCCACATCGTAGACGAGATCCATCTCGATGTCGCCGAAAAACCGGTGGAACGTCTCCCGAACTTGTTGAGTGATCATCTGCCGGTTCGCCCATGCGTAGTTTGCGCCTGCACACATAGCGGCGAAGTATTCCTGCCCCTCCCTGGACTGCACAGGCGCACATGCAAGCTGCCTGTCCACGAGTTCGATTTCATACTTCCGCGCAGCCTTTTCGAGCACACGCAGGTGTTCTGTGCAGATCTGGTGCCCTGCGCCCCTTGAACCGCAGTGGATCATCACGGTGATGTCACCCTTGTGGATGCCGAACGCATCCGCAATCTCGGAATCATAGATTTCGCGGACGCACTGCACCTCAAGAAAGTGATTCCCGCTCCCGAGTGTTCCGAGTTGCGGTCGCCCCCGTTTCATCACCTTATCACTCACCTTGAGTTCTCCTGGAAGCTCGATCCCCCCGTTCTCCTCGCAGTGCTCGAGATCCTCGCTGACGCCGTAGCCCTGCTCGACCGCCCATCCCGCGCCATCCTCGAATACGGAGCGTAACTCAGAATCCGACACCTTAAGTTTGCTTTTTGCGCCAACGCCTGACGGGACGCTTCTGAAGAGCGCATCCACCAACTTCCTGATCTTCGGGCGGACGTCCTTCTCGGTCAGGTTTGTACGGATGACGCGGACGCCGCAGTTAATGTCGAACCCTACCCCACCAGGACTGATCACGCCCTCCTCTGAATCAAATGCAGCAACACCTCCGATCGGAAATCCGTATCCTGGGTGAGCGTCCGGCATCGCCATCGAATATTTCTGGATGCCGGGCAGGGTTGCGACGTTCGCTGTCTGATTCAAGGTTTCGCTTTCAAGCCCCTTGAGCAGAGTAGGGGACAGGAATAATCTACCGGGCACCCGCATCTTCTCCATGTAATCGATCGGAATATCCCAGATGTAATCCGTGACCCGGTTAAGTTTCGGCATCTTTCCTTTCTGTTGCATGATAAATCACCAATCCAAATCCCCGCGTCAGAGCGCGTCGACCAGTTCCAACGTCTTATCAAACGGAGCATCCATGACCGCAGTCCCGACAAGGATCGCATCCGCGCCTGCATGGATCACACGCACAGCATCCGCAGGACCCCGGGTCCCGCTTTCACTGATGACAATCCGATCATCCGGTACCAACGGAACCAGATGCTCTGATGTTGATAAATCCACAGTCAATGTATTTAAGTTTCTGTTGTTCACACCTATGATCCTTGCTTCTGTGTCCAGTGCATCCGTAAGTTCGGTTTCATTGTGCACCTCAACAAGCGGCTCTATTCCACACATGAGAGCGAGATCGACAAACCGTTCGAGATCATTTCCGAGTATGCCAGCGATCAATAGAATCAAATCACTCTCGGTCTCGTACATCTGCTTCTCATCGATTATGAAATCTTTTCTCAGGACCGGGATACTGACTGCACTTCGAACCGCAGAAAGATTCTCCATGCTGCCTCCAAAGAACGCAGGCTCGGTCAGAACCGAGATCGTAACAGCACCTGCTGCCTCCATCTCCTGCGCAATCCTTGCAGCATCATCAGGAGTTATCTCGCGCTTGTCGGTGGTTGGCGAGCCGGGTTTCACTTCCGCGATCACAGGGATCCGGTTCTCGCACTTTCGCAGTCGTATCAGCGGTATAATGTCCCGGTGCTCGATCTTTTTTGGTACGTCGATGTCTGCGGCATGGAGATCCGCAACCCTGCGCCGGGTGGCGGCTAGTATGTCGTCGATGACTTTGTGCATGGTGGATTATGGAGCGTGGAGGGGATATAATGCTTGTCGATCATCGTTCTCTGGATTTTTGTATGCTCTGAACCCGATTTCCGGTACTGTCCAATTTTCTAGTGATAGGATAGAATATCCCTAATCAGAAACTTTTTAACTATCAGAAGTGAATATATCTATGGTGATAGTAAATGACCACTTTGGATAATGCTGTATTGAACCTTCAGTATATGAGCTTACTCAGTTATAGTTTTGAAGAGTTCTCGAATGATCTTGAATGCACTGCAGATGGGATATTTCGTAGAACTGTTCCACCTCTATGTCCGGAATGCGGTGTGCTGATGAGCCGCAATGGTTATAACGCGTACTGTAAAAAGTACCTCGGTAGCATCAAGATGGGGCGGTATCTCTGTCCCTGTTGCGGTGAACCTCTCGAAGAAGACCGTAGTTTCTGGGAGGCACTGAAAAATAGTTTTTTTGGTGTTATGAATGCATTTTATGGAACTATTGAGTAGAATCAGTGAGGAGGGTCGAGAACTTGAAGGGAAGTGTATAAAAATTGCTTCATCGATCAATTATGCTTTTGAAAGCCATTGGGATGAATTATTTGTCCCCAATCCCATTGTTAATGGAAAACAGGTCATGTTTAGACGCCATAACAATGGGTTAGAGAGTAGCCATCGTAGAACGAGGAAGGCTATCCGAGAACGGACTGGCAGGTCAGAAACCAATCGAGAGATGGAACAATTCGGAGATCTGCTGGCGATTCTCTCAAATCTGTGGAATAAGACGTATCAGAAGGAAATTTTACATGATGTGGAAGATCTTGGCAATTCTTTGAGTCTATTTATAAATGACCTCCCCGAACTACGAAAAGAATACCACGAAGCTAGAAAAATCTCGGAAATGCCGATTGCTGACGAAAAGCGGATGGATGTTCTGAAAGATTTTGTACAAGTTTTGGAATCGAGCAAATCGCCCGGTGAATTGGTTTGCGCTCTTCAATCTATTTTTGGTGCAGAGGTGGCTATGGAAGCAGTCTACTGATGCCGGAAAAAATACAAGCCATTCTTGACGCCATGGCACAGACACAACTTACATTCGATCCGATGAAACCTGCCGCCACACACCACAAGCATCCATGCAACCGGACATACCTTTAAATTCGTATAAGTTTACCTATCTCTCATGGAACGAAAGGCGTGCATCATCTGTCATGGTGAACTGGATTCGACGCATTATGAGGGCTACGATATCTGCACAGAGTGCTTCGATCTGATGGAGGACCTGATGAGTGAGTACTTCATAAAGACGGTCACACGCAGAGGGACTGGCGCAAGCGGCGAGATGTATTCAAAATATTTAAAAGATACTATTGATTACGTGACCGATTATAAGAGAATCCGGGAGAAGTCGAAGAGGCATTTCAGGGATGTGAAAGAACGGCTTGAGACCGCGATGGAGACAGAGGGTGAGGCAGGACCAGAGCAGCGGTATCTCAAGCGCATGTTATCGGTTCTCGAGTGGCTGCAAAATAATCCAACATTTTATAATTATTATTTCAAAGAATATTATTCATGCCCGAACTGCGGGGCATCGATCTTTGAGCATTTCAACCAGCAGATGGTCGGCGACTGGCTCATGATCACCTGTTCACGATGCGGTACGTTGATCAAGAAGTACTTCCTGCCAAAGCAAGTATGATCGATGATGTGTACGACTTCGGTCTGAACCACATTATCGATACAATCGGAAGAAGACGTGCTAAAACCGTCGGACTCCAGTTTCCGGACGGTTTCAAGCGGAAAGCGATCAAGGTATCCGAGAAAATCAAAGAGCGTACAGGTTCAACGGTTATAATCTCTGCAAACTCCTGCTTCGGCGCATGTGACCTCGATACCCGACTTCTCGAGTCTGTGGACCTCCTGTTCCAGTTCGGACATGCAGAGATACCGAATATACAGGCAGAGAACGTAATCTTCATCGAGGCAGAATCCAGCATCGATCTTCTTCCAGTGCTAACAAAAGCGATTGATGTGGTCGGGGATCGCGTCGGGCTTGTCTCAACAGCTCAGTTCGTGCATAAACTTCCCTGTGTGAAGCGATATCTTGCGGATCGCGGCGTACAGGGCATCATCAGTAGCGGCGATGCGCGCATCGCACATCCCGGACTCGTGCTCGGATGCAACTTCTCTGCGGTTCCTGATGCGCTTGAGTACCTGTATATCGGCACAGGCGATTTTCATGCGCTCGGGGTATCGCTTGCTACCAGAAAGCCGGTCTGGATTGCGGATCCGGAGATGAATGAGATCAGAAAGCCTGATGTCGATAAGGTGCTTCGTAAGCGCTGCGCTGCAATCGAGCGGTCGCTTGATGCGCAGTCGTTCGGGATTCTCGTATCCACCAAGATCGGGCAGTGCAGGAAGGCTCTTGCGTTTGACCTGTACGAGATGGCAAAAGCGCACGGTCTGGACGCGCACGTCCTGTTTGCGGACATGATAACGCCGGAAGCGCTGGCGCCGTTTCGCGTGGGCGCGTTTGTGAACACGGCATGCCCGCGGATCGCAATCGACAATGCTGCTGTGTTTCCCGTGCCTGTGCTGACGCCGGTTGAGTTCGAGGTCGTGATCGGAGCGCGGAAGTGGGAGGATCTCGTGTTTGATGAGATCACATAACCCACTAACCCCACGTAACAACGCAATAGAATAGCTTACGCCGCGTCCACCAGTTCGAGTCTCGGCGCAACACCGAGCGATTTGATCTCATCGAGGAGTAGTTTGAATGCGTAACTCATCTCGACCGGATAGATATCAGTTTCAGCGCCGCAGTTGGTGCAGAATGCGATATTCTTCCTCCGATCGAACGTGGCGATCATCCCGCAGTGATCGCAGACCAGCTCGGTCACCTTGTCCGATTCATCGAGCAGCCGCTCCTTTAAGGAGAGCGCTGCGCCGTGCCCGATAAGCACGTCCCGCTCCATCTCTCCGAACCTGAGACCGCCTTCTCGTGCACGCCCCTCGGTCGGCTGGCGCGTCAGGACCTGAACAGGTCCTCTCGATCTTGCATGGATCTTGGACGCAACCATGTGATGGAGTTTCTGGTATAGAATGGCGCCGATGAATATGTCCGCCTGAATCTGCGCGCCTGTGACACCGTCGTACATCACCTCTTTTCCCGTGCTCGCAAAACCACACGCCTCCAATGCACCACGCAATTCTTCCTCAGTCTCGCCTGAGAAGGCATCGGCATCGATCCCCCTTCCCTGAAGCGCGCCAACCTTTCCGCCGATCATCTCGAGCACATGCCCGACCGTCATCCTCGACGGGATTGCGTGCGGATTTAAGACCAGATCAGGGACGATCCCCTGTTCTGTAAATGGCATATCCTCATAAGGCACGATCAATCCGATGACCCCTTTCTGCCCGTGCCGGGACGCAAATTTGTCTCCGATCTCTGGTATCCGCTGGTCCCTGACCTTCACCCGTGCGAGGCGGGTTCCGTACGATTCGGTCACGATGACCGTATCAACGACCCCTTTCTCGTTTGACCGCATGGTAACCGAGTTCTCACGGCGCTCCTGTGGGGCAAGCCCGGTAGGCTCCTCAATGAATCTTGGAGGGGACGTCTTTCCGACGAGGACGTCTCCGGGACGAACCTCAGTCTCCGGATTGATCAGACCGTCCGAGTCCAGATGCGCATACGCTTCCTCACCTCTTGCACCCCTGACCTCGGCGTCAGGGATCTCGAACTTATCCTCCTGCCCGCCAGGATACCGCTGCTCCTCTGCCTCAAGCGTCCTGAAGAAGTGGCTGCGCCCGAGACCGCGCTCGATTGAGCCCTTGTTCACCACGAGCGCATCTTCTATGTTGTAACCTTCAAACGATAGCACTGCAACGACGAAGTTCTGACCCGCGGGTCTTTTATCTGCTCCGATTGCGCGTGACGTTGTGGTGTTCACGAGCGCACGCTGTGGATAATGAAGTATGTGCCCGCGAGTGTCAGGTCTCATTTTGAGGTTCGATGCCGAAATACCGATGCACTGCTTAACCATTGCAGCGCCCATCGTGTTCCTCGGAGACGCGTTGTGCTCAGGGAACGGAACCATACCCGTGCATATCCCGAGGATCAATGCCGGATCGATCTCGATGTGGGTATGTTCCGGCGTGATATCCTCTTCATTGACCGCGATTAATGCGTCCTCCTCCTCCTCAGCATCGAGATACTCGATTGTGCCCTCGGATATAAGATCGTCAAAATCGATATCATGCTGTTCGAGTTTTATGATATGGTCTTCAGTGACCAGCGGCTTGCCACCCGCAACAACGATCAGGGGGCGGCGGGCTCTGCCCATATCTGTATTGATGAGCACATCACGCCCCTGGAGCGAAACGTTGAGTTGACCCCCAATTGTGCCCTGCCTCCTGCCCATCCTGACTTTCCGCACCAGTTCTGCCGGATTCTCGTGAGCTCCGATTAATTCGCCGTTTAAAAATACCTTACCAGTCATCGGTCATGCCTCTCATCTCTCATACTGCAGTGACGCCATACGCATACAATTCGTTCTTGATCGTTTCGGTATCCTCGATTCCTGTGGATAGCTCCACCATCTGGGCGAAGTTCTTCACAAGACCACAGTTCGGACCTTCCGGCGTCTCGGATGGACACAATCTGCCCCACTGTGTCGGATGCAAGTCCCTTGCCTCGAAATGTGGCTGCGTTCTCGACAATGGTGATATTACCCTTCGCAGGTGGGACAACGATGATATCTGATCGGTGCGGTCTAACAACTGCGCAACACCTGTGCGCCCGCCAACCCAGTTTCCAGTAGCAAGCGGGTAAACGATGCGCTGTGTGAGCACATCCGGGCGTATCACGGTCATGATGTTCAATTCTCGTTTTCTCATGCTTGCCCGCTCGATCTGGTACTTGATGTCTCTTGCAAGCCGGTTGAATGAAACCCGGAAGAGGTCTTCCATCAGATTCCCTGCGAGTTTCAGCCGCTTGCTTGCGTAATGATCCTTATCGTCTACGTTTCTCCGCCCTATAGCCAGTTCAAAGCAGGCTTCAGCCATTCTTGCCAGATAATGAGATTTTACCATCCGATCCGCCTCCTCGTTGCCGAGATGCGGAAGCAGGTACCTGTCAAGGACGTAGCCGATCCTCCGTGTCTGGTACTCCCTTGCCTGCCTTGTCGCAACGACGCTTCCGAGTTCCTCGAGCGCATTCTCCTGTGTAAACACTCCGAGGTTTACCGCTTCTTCAAGATTCTCCTTCATAAACTCCCTGATATCAGGATCATCCGATACCGCATCCACGAGATCCTTGTCAGTCTCAAGTCCAAGTGCACGGACCAGCACGACGAAATTGATGCGCCCGGGAAGCGACGGGAATGATACCTCGAGTATCGATTTGCGCCCGCGCTCAACAACGGTCAGTGCCCGGTATCCGTACCGTTCCGAAAACACCTTCGCAATCTCGACCTGGTCCCCGTACCTGTGGTCTATCTCGGTCATGATCTTGTTCGGTGCAAGATCCTCAAGCGTCATGATCACCCGTTCGGTGCCGTTCGTGATGAAATATCCGCCAGGATCGAGCGGATCTTCGCCATGCGACTGTATTTCCGCATCTGTTAGTCCGTACAGGTTACATGCCTTCGAATGCAGCATGATCGGCGTGACCCCGATCTCCACGCTCCTCGGATCACTCTCGACCCCGTCCTGTACGACGGTCATCGTGAGGTTGATCGGTGCTGAATATGTGAGATTGCGCAGCCGCGCATCTGATGGAAACAACCGATCGACAGCACCATCCGCTTCCTTGACCACCGGATGTCCAACCGAGACCGTCTCGAGACGGACGTATGTTTTTGTACCGCTGCTGGCGTCACCGACCTCGGTTTCGATAAAACCCATCTCGTCAACGACCTTCTGGAGACCATGGTCTATGAATTCATTGAACGAGTCAATCTGGTGCTGCACAATCTTGTTCTTGGTAAAATATGCGCTGGATAGTTTTTTTCGATCTAACATTCTTCCCTCATTCGATTACAAGGCGATAAAATACGAATTCGCCAGCAGTTTCGCTATCTCTCATAATTTCTACGACATCGCCTGCGTTTGCACCGATCTCCTTAATTGCCGGGTCAACCGTCATGATCTTGGACAGTTTCTCCTTTTCGATGTTATATCTGCTCAATACTTCCTCTGCCTCATCATCATCGAGTATCCGGTGTCCCGGAACCATTATGTGGCTGGATATGCTGAATTCTATCTTAACCCCTCCACGGAATCGTGTCGTAATAGAAATCGCCAGAAGCGAGTTCTATCGATGCCACCGCCAGCAGGCGGGGCATTAACGGGCTCGAAGGGATTTGAACCCTCGGCCATCGGGTTTCTGCACGCAAGCCACGCGAACGCCGCAGGCGTTAAAAGCCCGGTGCTCTGCCTAGCTGAGCTACGAGCCCTTCCAAAGCTAATCATAGTAGGAATCTGGAGGACTGGAGTATCGTCGTGGTGCACCAGTGACTCAATGCATTCATGCATAATAAGGGTTTCCTGCTGTGTTCATACCAACACAGCGTTGACGACTCCTTCCTGTCCTGGTCGGTTGGTCACCTGCGCCGAACCCAAATTTGTCTTGATGATCGCTCCTTTTGTGATGATATTCCGCCGGGTATAGTATTGATTCGCCGGGTTTCCTTCGACGGTCTCGATGTTACATTTTCGGGTTGTGTTATCCGCGGGATTGGTTACGTTCGCTATATCGCACCGGAAGAGACGTATCTTCTTGTTTCCGCCAAAGGTGCGCATATTCTTGCAGCGCACCGGTGCGAGGTGGGTATCAGCAGGTTCGCGCCCCATCTCGAACTTTCGCTTTCCGCGAGATCTTATGATCCTTCCGCCGCTTTCCTTGCGTTTTGAAGCTCCTTGCCATTTCATGTTTTATTCTCCGTATAAGCGTCCCGGCCGGGACTCGAACCCGGGTCTAAGGCTCCGCAAGCCCTAAGGATATCCGCTACCACATCGGGACTCGCATCATCAGTTGTGCCTGTATGTTCTTAAAGGTTATCTGACCTTTCGGGATGGATCTTTGCGCGGGTGTTCGGATCTGGTATGAGCACCAGCGTAACTTGAGGGCCCCTCCGGAAAAGAAACCATTAAAGTATCAGACCCGACCAGAAGATATTATGCCAGAAATGGACTCGCGAATCAACACCATCGGGACCCTGCCGCCGAGACCGAGAGCTCACCTCCGAACCAGCAGTACCGAGATGCAGCACCTCGCAATCGCGTGGATCGCGATATCGTATGCGTTCGCGCTTGTGTTATCGGGTCCAGCCCGATCCAACCCTCTCGGTTCATTCGTGATCCATAATTTCATTTTATCGCTCCTTACGGTCGGGATGTCGTTCCTGTTACACGAACTCGCGCACAAGGTCGTTGCACAGAAGTACAACATGTGGGCAGAGTTCCGGATGAGCTCTTCCATGCTGATGTTTGCAGTCGGGCTGGCATATATGGTGGGCATGTTGTTTGCAGCACCGGGTGCGGTGCAGATATATGGTAACTATGCCACGAGAGAACAGATCGGGCGCATCGGTGCTGCAGGTCCGCTCATGAATGTCCTGCTGGCGCTGGCTTTTACGCCGCTTGTCGGAATGAGCGGCTCTCTCGCAGGGGTCGGGTTCGGAGAGATCGGGAGTTTTGGTGTAATGATCAATCTATGGCTTGCCTTGTTCAACATGCTGCCGTTCAGCGTCCTCGATGGAAAGAAGGTGCTCGCATGGAGCAAGGGCGCGTTTGCCGGGATAATTCTCCTGATACTTCTGGTGTGGGTGGGGTTCTGATGCGACTTTATGACGGTGCTCAGTACCGCACATTGCGGCCATCAGCCCCTCGACACCCCCTGATCCGGAATATTAGATGTGCAGCGGCGATAGAATTATAATCATAACACGAAAGAAATAGTGATTGCATACCCATCGAAACCGGAGCGGTATCTGGTGGCGTACAAATGATGATAAAATACTTTAAAGACCTCGATATACTGAATATAGAGCTCCACAAAGGCGAATTTGGATACAGCGAAGAGATTGCTGATGGGATAATCTTCGACATAAGCCAGGAAGGCGAGATACTGAGTATCGAAGTTTTGGACGTGGCAAAGAAGTTTCATAAACCTGCTGTGGAGCGGGTTTTCGAGAAGTATATGGCAAGAGCACCCCAGACGATGGTTTAAATCGCGCGCGAAGGAGGAACAAATGAGATCGAATAAATTTCCACCCGGATGGGATGAAGAGCGGGTACAGCGTGTATTATCTCATTACGAAAGTCAAACCGACGAAGAAGAAGTCGCTGAAGACGAAGCTGCGTA
>JAYEFK010000030.1:0-2383 GCA_034658575.1 Methanobacteriota archaeon | reverse complement strand
GAGTATTTCACATCTTCAACTGAAGCAAAAATCGTTAGCATGTCAATAATATCACCCTTCGTCTCTTTGTTTCGCGCTAACATGAATATAAACCGGCTTATCTCTTCTTCAAGCATTTTATCTACTTTTTTTGTTACATCCTCACTGCCAAGTTTAGTATTCGCCAATTCGATCAGATAACCAGGCTTTCCAGCGCAGTAGTCCCACGCCATCATCATCTCATCATCAGTGAAACCGTAATCCTCCAGAAATGCAGTGGTGGTCCCGCAATCAAAATCATCCACAAACAGATACCTGCACCTTCCCTCGAGCATCGCCTCACTGTAAATCTGCTCGAGGAATAGCGAATCCGAAGTTGCCACGAAGATGTGCGCCAGATGCTTCTCCTTTGTTAGGTCTATGAAAAAGTTGAAGAGTTCGTAAATGAGAAAACCATTCACTTTCACATCCCCTATCTTCTGTAGTTCGTCCAGAACCAACACCGGTTGCTTCCCTCTCGCCTTCACCTCTTCAAAGAGTTTTATTATGTACGAAAAAGCATTCTTCGGCTTATTGTCCTTAAACACGTAATCCAGAAACTCCTTGTTGATCGGTATCCCTGTAACCTTCGTAACAGATGAAACCAGTTCAGCGAGAGTCTCCTTCCTCTTCCTCGACAACCCATCAGCCTCCATCTCCATTTCAAACAATGACTCGATGAAATCATCATAACTCGATAAGAATTTGGTCCTGAGGTTGATGTAAAAGACAACGTATTCATCTGACAGTTCTTCGATCAGGTGATTGATCAGTGTGGTTTTTCCAGAGTTTATCGGTCCGTAGATGAAGGTGATTAAGGACGGCTCCACGTCCAATATCTTCATGATTTCTTTTGCCTCTTTCTCGCGGTCATGGAATTCAATTCTTTTCATATTCTTTTCCTCCATATATCTAATGCAACCAGCCCATCATCAGCTCCCTCTGCCTGCACGCCCAGCAGGGCAGCCCGGCAAGTGTGATCATAATCAGCATCCATATAATCACTTTTATTTTATCCATTTTTAGTCACCTCTGCATCTCGTTTTCATTCCGACCCCAGGAGCCCACCAATCACCTCGAGCACAACAGCCAATGGCATCCCAGTTTCTGTCGCAATCCTGACAGGCGAGCATCTATCCGGCTCTTCGTCTCGCCTTTTGAGGCATTCCATCACCGCCTCTTCTGGTGTTGTGAAATAATAACTCTGACCTACTTTAATCTTCCCAAGAACTCCTTTTAAGACGAGCGAATTAAGCACACGGGATGTGTGAGTCCTATGCCGCAAACTGGGGTGCATAGCCCCCAATCCAACAGATACCTCACTCGCGTTAAGCGGCTGCTTCTTTGCGAGCACGAAATCAAGCACACTTCGCTCCATCCGGGTGAATGTGATCTCCTGATCGATCGCTTTTACCTCGTTTTTCAGTTCCTGAAGTTTGGCGACAAAGATATTCCGTTTCCGCTCCTCGGCAAGAATCTCGACAAGCGTCTCTGCCACCACATCTCCATATTCGTCTGCCGAGAGAAGTCCGGCGAGTTTCTCGATATTTTCACCCCGATCCATCCTACCACTCAACCCTCACTGGAACCGGATTTGCACCCTCATCAAAGAATGCAACCTCATGCGTCCGGGTGATGCTGCTCCACCGCAACCGGTTCTCAGAGACCCGCTCTGGCGTGCTTCGCGGTCTGCGCTCTTCACTTCCTACGGCATGTACGCCAAAAAGGACGGTCGCATCAGGCACGATCGCCCTGATCCGTGCAGCAACCCGGGGCATCGTCTCCTTATCCACGTCAGACAGGGCAGGCGCACCCAGTGGGTGGCTATGAACATGCACGATAAGATTTGGCATCTCGGCTCGCTCAGCTCTGATGTGCTCGACCATCCTCTCGGCGACGTAGGAAACCATCTCCGGGGTGGCATGGGCTACGACCTCATTAGAAGAGAACTTGTGGAGATGGTCAACACTTCCGCCATATCCGGTGAGCGCGTAGACCACCTCCACATCAGGCTCCTTTGGTCGAAAGACAGACTCCACCCGGATCTCCATCTGGTTGAGCAGAGGGAGGGAGAGCGCAATGACCCTGCTTCCATCACCGGGCGCGGGTGGTGCTGAAGGTGTAAGTGTAGATGGCGCAGGTGATGTGGGGGGTACCCCACCCATATCTGCCGCATCTGCACGTGGTGCCGTCCTCTTCTTCTTCAGCTTGATCCGGACTGTTCCGTTTCCTCCGATGCCTACCCTGATTCTTTTCATCCGCCGCTTTACTCCTCTTCAATCACTACCTCGGTCTTCGGGGGTTTACGGAGCATCATCGCAATGACTACGATCGCAATCACTGCCAGACACCCGACGATGATGTA
>JAYEFK010000029.1:0-10420 GCA_034658575.1 Methanobacteriota archaeon | reverse complement strand
AAAATCATCGTGCGTCAGAACCCCCTGATTAATGAGCCGTATCGCAAACGCATCGCAGAATATCGGGCGGAACTCCTCCTGGAGGTCAAGAGCAAGCGCGGGACGCCCGTGCCTGTCTGCATGCATGTTTCAATCCCTGGTGGGTTTTCTGATGCGCTGCGACCTTCGGTCTTCTGGACGGCTGCCTTGTCGGCGACTGGTTTCAATCCCTGCTGGGTTTTCAGACGCACACACATTTGTCGATCAGCCGTTTATCAACAACAAAACCACCACAATCCACTGCATCAATACACCCCTCCAATTCAATTTTGTCCCGAATCCACACGTTCCCTTCACGGTATGGCTTAAACGGCGTTATAATCGTTCCGTTCATAAAAGCATCCCATGTGTTCTTGCGGTTGCTCTTGAAGTCGTGTCTCATCGGCACCACCGCGGGAAGCCCGCTCAGCACATCCACACCTTGATCAAGAACAACATCCAGTCGATCAGAACTCACACTCTTCGCTTCAATCAATTCTACACTCGGCAGTATCGCGGGGTGTTCCGCATCGGTGATGTTAGTCATCCCGCCTTCGCACATCTTTAACCGATCATAAAACTCGGTTGCACTCTCATCGATCAGAAAGGTGTACCCATGCAGCGGAACCGACATCGCATTTTCAACAGCAAGCCGGTTTGGGTTATAGTTCTTCACCTCGTCCGAACCACTTCGTTTTATCAGTTCATCGTGCGTCACCACGTCACCTTCCGGATACATCCCGACACTTGCGACCTTATCGGAAAAGTCCTCACCCCCCACGAAATTATAAATATCGGTCTCAAGCAATCTGCAAAGAATGCCGTGATGCGCGGTTGGTGTGACGAAAGGATATGTCCGTGAAAACTTGTACGTTGACGCGGGCTTGCATCTCCACGTCACAAGCGGATGACAGACAACGTGAATAACGTCCATGAAACCACCTATGGGGTCTTTGGCACTGTGTGAATCTTTTCTGCCTGATCGATTAAGAATTTGTACGCATCATCGCCCGACATGACCTTGATTCTTCCTCGTTCCTCACTGTTTTTCGATAGTACAGACCAGCCAGCCGCGTCCTGCTTGTCAAAGCCAATATCAGAGGTTATATACTCAGCATAAGAAGCATGGTTTGATAGGACGTCTTCAACTGAAGTCGATGAATAATCAACCCTCGTGCATGACGGAAACGGTGTTTTGAACGTTTCAATCGCTATAAGCTGTGTCGGTCTCATTTTGGTGTTATGTTGTCCCGTTTTCGCAGTCTGAGCATATCCTTCATTGGTCAGGGCGCAATAGACGCCATACCAGAACAACGCCCGCAAATGTTCCTTATCCACGACTTTGTTAATTGGACTCCACTTCGTATTCTCCACTTTTTGACTTGGTCGATACCCCGTGTTTATGGCTATCGAACCTGTGATATGAGTTCCTGCTCGTAGACGCTCGTATCCGAACGGCTGTGGACTCGATCCTTCGCCCATCCTCGCCCTTAACATATTCTCATCCATTCCGGTGAGCGCGATTTCCTTATCTTCGACACTCAACGCATCACTCGCGGTAATACTCGTGTAGATATTGCTTTTACCTGCTTCCATCATCCCATGAAGCCAGCAAGCCCAGCACTTCCCACATGGTTTCTCGTGCGAGCACTCTCCAAGGGGGATGTTGAAATAATCCCTGAGTGCATTGCTGTGATGCGATTTGATTGCAGGACCGCTTCTCTTCAACTTTCGTATAAGCCGCCTGTCATCACCTTCTTCTTCGAAATGTGGATTGAACACCTCTGCGTCTTTGTGTCGCCCCTGTGTCCCATCGGTCTTGTTCATATTCAAGGGCGCCTCGTTCAGCAACTTCGTGACATAGGTCACGCTTATACTTCTCAAACCGTCTGTTATTATCATTGTATCACTCCTATTGCAATTCCAATTCTTTCAATACTTCTTTAGCCAGAGTATCGCCATGTACATTTCGTGAATTGAGATATATCGTGGCATATACCCGCAACAGTTTTGCATATATCCGCATTTCATCAGGCGTGAAATTATACAAAACCTGAGAACACATAGAGATGGCTTCCGGATGGAGTATATCCGATTTCATACCGCCTTTGTCCGTTAGGAACTCTATGAAATCAGTTATAATCTCAGCTTTGGTGTCTTCCCTTACCCTATACAGTCTGGAATAAGCATCACCAATCACTTGATCAGAGTCGCGTTGTTTATCGTGTTTAGCTCGATACTTCAACAGTCCTGCGGTATATCTCAAAAAACCGTCGTTGTGATCGAGCATTCCAATATCCGTTCCTTTCTTGATCGGATTCTTCATCAATTCCAAATCTATCATTCCCAATACCTCCTTTGTATCTTTTCCGCTACTTATTGATAGCAGTTTTCCAACTTGCTCCAGTGACAAACGCCGATCAGAACCAGAATCGAGAGTTGTCTTCTCGATCAGGTATCTTGCAGCATCATAAGCACTGCGAGTATCTCTTAACACGAGAAGTGAATCACTCAAATGTTTCCGATACCCGGTGCCGCTTGCGTTTGCAACCGCACCACCTTTGAATACTCTTGAACATGCCAGCGCAAATCGAGCAGTCTCATGAACCATCTTCCAGTCATACTCTCCTTCGACCTCTGCCTGCCTACCTTCCTTCTGGATAAGCGCACTGCATTTTAGTTGGAGCACCCTATTCTCAATACGATTATCTTTAGCAATTGTTTCAGTCAGAAATCGAGATAAAACAGGCGATCTTACAAAAACATTAAACAATTGATCACGCGATGCTTTTATTCCAGTTCTAATCCGCGGTGTCAGCAAAATATATTCATATTCTCGATATTCTTTGAAGACATCTGCAAGATCGCTGTCTACCAACATTGGTTTTGTTGATTCGAAGTGATTAACAAGCCACAACGTATCTGAACCTTGTTTAGCACCAGTTTGGAGTTGCGTTATCCATGGCACCGTAATCCGAGCCATATTCCCCATGCAAACACATCTGCTACATGCAACAAGTCCGCCCTTTCCTTTGCTCCACCCCAGTTTTTCAGCAGAACTCAAAGTCATGATCCGAATTGGTTTACCTCGATTCCCGCCGGGCAGCCCGCAAAACGGACAAATTTTAGAATAAGACATTTCCGCATCTACAAACGGTCTCGACTCTTTCTTACCCACTGCATCCCTCATCCCTTTTAACGCATCCACAAAGACGCGTTCACGATATGGTAGCTTACCTGATTGTTTACCTTTCAAATCATATCCAGTCACTTCTTTTAGTTCCGATTCAAACGTTTTTGGTGAGGCATAATCATATCCTGCCATCGATAGCGATGCAGATTTTTCGAACCGAGCGAATACGCCATCTTCAACGCTCTCTGCATATTCATCGAATAACTCATCGAGAAACGCCTCCCCACCGCGATCCGATTTAAATTCAATAGCAAGGTTCACTGTATTCAATTTAATTTGACTATAACCACGCTCATGAAATAAAAATCGGGAAAAATGAATCGCAAATAACAGGGCTTGTACGCGGGATTCCTCGGGGAACGTTGGGTTTGGAAGACGAATCCGTATAAGTTGATCGGACTCTTCAGACGATCCCTTTGGATCTTTGATGTGCAGCGGATGATCGTTTTGTATCGGAATTGCCTCATTGAGAGTCATCTGTTTCATGACCGCATCTCCTGATGATATTCAAGTGTTGTTTCGGCACCAAGTAGGTTAATATCAATCGTCAGCACCCCATCTAACAAATCTCTGCCAATAATCTCTATTTGATTGGTGGGAAGGTCATAAGGCACGAGTTCTTTCGCATAATAAAAACCCTTCTCTTCTGCTTCCTGCATCATACTTTCTGGAATCTTGTCATCATACCACCCCTTTTCAGATGCGTATTTGTATAACGCCGTTTTCTCGACAAAGCTGGCAGTGCTATCAATTGCCCGGAGCGCATCTGTATATTTCAGTGACTCCAATAGAGTGGGGTCAACCATTTCCCCATCTCTGATATCTCGATCATAAATCGAAAGCCATGTATTATATACTTTTAAATAATTTGGCATCTGGCTGATATATCTTTCAACCTCTTCTGCCTTCTTATCATCGATTGCCGTTTTGTGATGTCCCAATATCGCAAGAGCACCGATTTTATCGATTTTCGTGGGAGTGCCTCCAGCTTCATCCTCCAACCAAGCACAGAATGATAACACTTCGTGACGCGTCCAATTGTCAATATTTCCCCTGTTTTTAGGTTTCAGACGGTTTTTAAATTCTGGATCTAACTTTCCAACATCGTGACATTCTACAATGGAGGTCAGTTTATCCAAATCCAAATGCCAGTACGAATCTCTGTGGATCAGTGGTGTTATACTCAGACAACAATTTACATGGGAGCGATAAGTTTCATACCAATAAATATCCGTCTCGCCAGAGTTCAAACCCGAGTAACTCTTACTATACCCAAGCTCTGGAGGTAATAAGTTATCTCTTATGATGTTCTCAACCCCCTTTCACTATCGTACTCGTAAAGTTGCTTTTTGCTTCTCGGCGAATTTCGGATCGGATCGACTAATATGTCCCACGGTCTTATAGTTGTCCGTTCTGTTTCGCGTAATCCCGTTTCATCGATTTCATATATGCTTAATTTGTCGCTCAACTTCCATACCCATCGTATATCAACCCTAACACATTCTTTCTGGCTATCTTTCCACATGTTTCCCTTACCAGTCCCATCTTTCAGATTCTCTCCACAAAAAATATACACCGGAGTCCCGGAACGAGTCTGCATGTCCAGCACCGACTTACTAAATGAATACATGCTCGTTAAAGCCCTGAGTGCCATCTTCACACCTTTTTCAGAATCTTTACTGCTTTCATCGGGTTTGGGGGTACTTCTTGATAATTCCAGTTCTGAACCACCTCTTTCCAAAACTTTGAGTGCTGACTTTATCGATTCATTGGAATATGGCGGGTGCACAAGCTTCCCTGAGTCTTCTTCATCCGCTTTCCGAAGAACATATACGGCTCCAGTTTCCCCTTTACGCCTTGCACACCGCCCCATTCGCTGCACCAATGAATCTCCTGATGCCAATTCTGTAATCAAGAGTGGTGTGCTGATGTCGATCCCTGCTTCGATAACCTGTGTGGAAATTACAACTCCAGACCCCGTTCTTAATTTTTCCATCGCGCTATCCAGATTGTTGCGTCTATCCCCCTTTGTAAAGCGTGAATGAAGTAAAGTGCAATCAAAGTCATTTTTTAGCTCATCATACACCCCAATAGCAGTATCAACTGTATTCAAAACAATCAATGCACTTTTAGTGCAATTAGAATCCAATATCAATTTTATTGCAAGTTTCATATCTTCTGGAGCCTTATACGTCTCAACCTCCTTAACCACGCGAGTCCCGGAAAAAGAATCCCATTCAGCATCAGATACTTTCACTTCATGGTATTCCTGACCTTGAATCCCCAAAAAATCTTTTAACCCATCAGTTAACGTCGCAGTCATCATCAGATGCGGGACGTTAGCTTCTCTGAGTAGTCGCAATGTAGCCTTTGCCAGATTAAGCGTGAATTCATCGTACATGTGCGCCTCGTCAAGCACCACAAAGCTATTCAAGATACGCGAACTTGTCAGATCTCTGTATTTGGATGGCGTAAGCGGAGTGCGATAAATCCTCAATAAAAAGGAATCTAACGTAGTAAAGATTATATTGTGCTTCAGTAGATCACTATCTCGCCTATCCCCATAATCGGCTGCGATTGAGATAGTATCAGTCTCACCTAAAGCACGTATTCCAATTTTAAGCCCTAACTTGTTTACAATCTCATTAACATCGGATTCAATACTTTCCAAAAGTGCAGTAGTCGGAAGCACATAGATCAATCGGCTTCGTTTTCCAGTGACAAGCCACGGCACGATTGCCCCCACCGTCTTACCACTCCCGCATGGCGCAGACAATATAATGTTGTCGTAATCACGGATTGCACCTTCCATGTTGGATTGATGTGTGTAAATCGAGCCATCAGGCAATATCTTTTGATACGCATCATCCACATCCCGAATTTTTTTGATAAGTCTGTTCATTTTATCACATACGAATTTAACCCATATTCAGAGAATTTTTGACCGATGCCGTATTTTAATTTTGTCAATTCTCGTGAAATCGTTTGCATCTCCCCTTCGATCATAAGTTCAACCGTCCCACGTTGTATTATCATACGTTTTGAATCAATCTCGATTGGCTGCAAAATAACATTAGACTTCATGACTTTAACTCTAACATCTTTGACTCCACTATAATCAAATGTTCCGGGAACCTCAACGTTGACGCTGCCCAAACGAGAATATAATTTTACTTTTGTACTCGACGGTTCGAAGGATATGTTCCGCAATTCAGGAACGCCAATATCTCCATTAAATGAATGCTTAACAATCTTATAACTAATTTCTTTCAGTCCTTTATCATCAGAAACAACGATCACTCCAGTTTTTACCGGGATACACGAAAATGATGCATTCACATCGCCTATAATATCCTCACGAAATTGTTTCAACTCTCCAAACTCCGGTTTCTTACCCATCTCCACATGAATGGATGACAGGTTGGAGATATCATCATATTTTTTACCATTCATCTTTTGCGCGCTCCCTCTACTCCCACATTCACCCGCACCCCCCCACACCCTCGCCCCACGCTGCTCCCGACCCCGCTGTACTCAGCAAACATCGCAAGCGCGACAACCGCGTTCCTGACATCCTGCGGCGCATCCCGCACAAACCGGTATGCACACCTGCCAGTGAACCCCTGCTTGAATATCGGTCTCGGATGCCCCCGCTTTGCATCATACACAGTATTAACCATAACACTGTGCGTAGCATAAGACTTCGCATCCGGCTTCTCAGCAATAAACCGCCCGAACTCGTCCCGTGAAACACTCATCTTAAGCTCCTCCGGGCAGGCATGGTTCCATTTCGAAAGAAGCGAATTAAAGACCGCTGTCCTGTGCGGAAACATCTCTGTAACGCTACTATTCCCGTACTGGATGCACGCAGGCGACATGAACACAAACTCTATCGCCCCGCCATCATATCGTGAAACCTCCCCCATCAGCCCATCAAACGTAAGAACACTGCTCGTAACCTCCTCGATCCGCAGGGACCCCGCCTCAAGATTAATATCCATGCCCTCAAGGATCAGCGGCTGGATCAGTGACTGGAATATCTCAATCTCGGCTGGATCAGTGATCCCGATGTGAAACCGGTACGTCTGCCTCGCATAGAGCATCTTGTTCCCGGGACGCTTCGCCGCCCTGCCAAACGTTCCGGAAAGCCCGCTCACCGCAATCGTTCCAATCTCCGAATCGTGAACGCGCCCACTCGCCTCCGGATTGGATGAGCGCATAACCGCAAGCAGTGCAGAGTAAAGCTGGTAACCGGTGCTGCTTGGCACCTCAAAATCGCTGGTCGGTCTGACCGTGAGCATCATCTGCTGCATGAGTCAATATATGTGCCCATCCCTTATAAATCTATCGCTATTCCGCAATACTTGCATTAAACTGAAATTGAGCTGACAAACTTGCACAAATAAGCATCAGCACGGCAAAACCTGATCACCAGCACCATAAAGATACATAACGCATCTCGCCCAATGTAGATTAGACATCCCACTTCCTATTTAGACCCTTGATACTATCAAAATCCTTATCCTGTGAAAATATTGTTTCCGCACCTTCGATAAAAGCAGTTGCTGCATGTATGGCATCTCTTGGAAGAAGATCGTATTCTCCGATGAGTTCGAGTGATTTATATATCACAGCCCCATTCACATCGATGAACCTCATATTCGGAATGGTTAAGAACGCTTCAAGGTTTTTTATGGCAATACCAGTTCCTTTGACCTTTTTTACCTTGTAAAAAACCTCATCGAAGGTGAGAAATGAGGTACATGCTGGCAGCACACCATTCTGCACGCATTCCATAACCTCTCTCGCCCAGTCTCCGACCTCTGTTCCATCGAGAATCGCATAGATGACCAGATTCGAATCCAGATAGTTCAATTTATCCTCTCTTCCAGCTCTTCCCTGTACGCTTCGTGAGAATCGAACATGAGTTTACCCATACCTTTCGCAGTCTCCCGAAATATTGCAACAGCATCCAACGGCGGCTTCTCTATCTCCAATTTGCTGTCTGCCAATTTGAACAACACCCTCGATCCAGGGTATATCTTCAGGGCATTTCTGAAATCTCGCGGGATCACCACCTGCCCTTTCGGACCGACCTTCATTATAGCTTCCATTATGTTATCTCCGAAATTATTTTGGTATAACTTCTATTTATACTTAATGGGGTTTACCGGACAGACCCTCAAACCCGCGGATCAGATGAATTCACCGCGATCCCGCAACCTATGCATCGCCAGGCATTAATACCACAAAAACCAAAAAGCACCACAACCATGAAGACCTACATCTCGCCACTCGGCTTCGAGACCACACACATAATCTCGCTCATCGTGAAGCACGGAATCGAAAAAGGCGACCGAATCATCCTCCTGCGCCCGAACGCACCCGATTCCCGTGCCGACCATGCAGTTGAGGACATCAGGGACCTCACAGCGAAGGTCGATCGCACGATCACTGTTGACGTTGCGAAGATCGATCACCACGACTTCGGTGCGATGATTCTCAAGTTCATGGATCTGATATCCTCAGCCGCCCCGCCAGCAGTACCCACAGGCAAAGTCATCGTGAACCTCTCAGGCGGACCCCGCGAGATACTGGTTGCACTCACCGCTGCATCCATGGCACTTTCAGACTCAATCTACAAAACCACGCAGTTTAGCGACATCGACCGTGAACTCTCGGAGATCGAACTGCCACACATCACCCGCACGCTTGATAAAACAGCGTGGCAGATACTGGAGGACCTCCTGAAACACGAGCATACAACGCTAACAGCGGTTGCAGGACGTATCGGCGCGTCCGAGAGCACAGTCTCCCGGCAGTCTGCGAAACTTGCGGGATTGCGTGCGGTTGAGATCACACCTGCTGGCAGGAAGAAGCAGATCGCACTCACATTGAGCGGCAGAGTGCTGCTGAAATGCACAACCTTTTTAACCGATGCTCGATCAAATGATTGATTGATGCCCACACGGGACAGTAGGGTAGCTTGGTCGATCCTCGAGCGTTTGGGACGCTTGGACTGCGGTTCAAATCCGCGCTGTCCCATCATCAGGCACATCACAGCAACACGCTTCATAAAATGATCAAATCGGGGAAGGAAGATGCAGGGCACAAGCCGTAAAACATTGGTTCTCTTCTGGTTTCTCCTTCTCGCGCTAATCGGCATCAGGATCCGCGCCGACGCAAGCGTACTTCCGCCGCTTCTGCTTGCTCTTGTGCTCCTGACTGGCGGCATCGATATCCCGATTTTGCACAAACGGATGCGAAAACCAGTTTACACCTGGGAGAGCGTGCATCTTCTCGAGAAGATATTTTCAGTCTCGCTGGATGATTTTTTCGAGAAGAAACGTTTTTTTGATACCGCGATCACGATCAATCTTGGCGGATTCGTGATACCGCTCGCCTGCGCCTGCTATCTCGGCGTGACATACCCCAATCTTGCATCGCTTGAGATCTGCATCGTCATGATAGCGGTGACACATATCATGGCTACATTTTATGGCGGGTTCGGGATCAAGATTCCGGACTACATCGGAGTCGTGCC
Source organism: Methanobacteriota archaeon (assembly GCA_034658575.1). Taxonomy (GTDB): domain Archaea; phylum Halobacteriota; class Methanosarcinia; order Methanosarcinales; family Methanogasteraceae; genus Methanogaster_A. The sequence goes on along the minus strand of JAYEFK010000029.1, from coordinate 665 downwards.
ACTTCTGTTCGCGCTGTTGCTGGCTCCGGATGACGCCGCAATGGTCATGTTCGTTGCAGGCGTCTCAGGAGTCCTGATCGGGCTATTCACCGTGCTCGGCACGATCGATGCTGAGCGGGAGGGGTGCGCAAGAATCAGTCTCGGCGGCGCAGGAAGTTTCCATGCGGTCTATGTCATGATGCTGCTTGCGATGCTCCTGGATGTGATGTTGTAGGCGCGAAAAGGCTTGGCAGGGTGAGAGCGCGAGGGGGGTTGTTACGAATCGTTGACGTGGGCATCGCCTTGGATCATAGATGGTGATGGCAGGATCGGCGACCTCCACGTTATAGAGACTTGGATATGTGGCAAACGCAGCTACAGAACCAGCAGAAAGAGCCAGATCGGGATGAAGAGCACATCCCTGCCGTCTATTACGTCCTTCCCAAACTCATCCGTGGTTACAAGAATCCCGGTGCTCTGATCAAAGACATGCATAAATTCAACAAGCCCTCTCGCATCGGTTGATTTGACACGTTCCCGGTACTTCACCTCAACCGGCAGGACGGTTGCGGCATCATCATAGATGAAATCGACCTCGTACTTGTTCTTCCAGTAATACGGCTTAAAAAATACTTTTGAGCCATAACCCCTCTTGATGAGATGCCATGCCACGATGTTTTCCGCCG
>JAYEFK010000028.1:0-10489 GCA_034658575.1 Methanobacteriota archaeon | reverse complement strand
AAGGATATGGAAAGGAAGGTCAGGGAGGCAGCATCGGCGGTTTCCTGAAACTGCTCCTCTCCCAGATCTTCGACAAGAAACATGAGCAGGGTGTGCTCACGACTCTTGTGATGGATATCCTGATCCAGCGGCGCATCCTGCAGCGAAGCGTCCTCAGATGGGTCATGCATATAACGATCTTCTGGGGATGGATCATGCTCTTCGTCTTCTCGATGCTGATATTTGTTGTGGAACTCCTCCACAAGTATGGTGGCATGTTTGGTGAAACCATCACACATGGACGTCCCATCGTCGAGAGCTTCCCAGTGATTGTTACGTTGAACGAGGTATTCGGTTATGTGCTGCTTATAGGCGTGCTGATCGCAATTGCCAGAAGGCTCTTCATCACAGAGGTTCGGAATGGTACTACGTTCTATGACGTCTTCCTGACAGGTGGACTCTTCATAATCGTGATCACCGGATTCATCTCGGAATGGATGCGCGAGGGATACTTCCTTGAGCAGTACTCTGCTATTGCACCCCCGGCAGCGCTCTTCCACGTGGTTATCTCGCTGCTCTTCTGCGTTGCAATGATACCGTTTACCAAGTACATCCACATCATCGCGACACCGTTGTCCATCCTATCTCATGGTGGTGGTGAATAATGGCACGAAGAGAACCATCGCTTACAACCGAGCGATTCACGACGTCGCAGCTACTTGAGATCGACGCGTGTACACGATGTGGTGAGTGTCTGAACTGGTGTCCGGTCTACGAGGAGATCCAGGAGGAGACATTCACTCCTGAAGGCAGAGAGGGCATGAACGATGTACAGAAGATGGACTTTGCGCCGAAGAACAAGATCACCGGCATGAGAGAGATGCTCAACAAGGGCTACGGCTTGCGCGCAACGCTCTTCGGTCCGAAGCAGATTCCAGAGGACGATGTCCTCAAGCTCAAGGACGAGATCTATCACTGCACGACATGTGGTATCTGTGGTACGGTCTGTGAGGCATCTATCAATACCGTTGAGGTCTGGGAGTCGTTCCGCAGGAATGCCGTGATGCACAAGCGCGGACCATTCGGCAAGCAGACCGGTTTTGTGGACCTTCTTGCGTCTCACAACGTCTTTGCCGCTGATCAGGAGGATCGTCTCTGCTGGGTTCCCGAGGATATCGAGATCAAGGACAAGGCAGATGTCGCATACTTCACAGGATGTACAGCAGCATACCGGATGCAGCGGGTCGGTGTTGCAACGACAAGAGTCCTGCAGGCACTGGACATTCCGTTTACGATGCTCGGACCCGAGGAATGGTGCTGCGTCTCGGTTCTCATCAGAACCGGGCAACTTGACCTGGCTTCGGAGTTCGTAAACCACAACGTCGATGCAATGGTCAAGAAGGGTGTGAAGACCGTGATCTATGCATGTGCGGGATGCCACCGGACCAGCAAGATCGATTGGCCCAAGTTCTACGAGGGCGGAGATCTCCCGTTCGAGACTATTGCAATCAGTGAGTACATGGACCGACTGCTGGATGACGGCACGCTTCAAGAGAGCGACTTTGACTGGAAGAACCCGCTGAAGAAGCGAGTAACGTTCCACGATTCCTGCCACACAGGAAGGCATTGCGGAGTCTATGATGCACCAAGAAGGATCTACGATATGGTTCCTGGCGCTGACTTCGTTGAGATGGCAAGAACGCGGGAACTGCAGCGATGCTGCGGTGCAGGCGGTGGAATCAAGGCAGGTGTCTCTGATCTTGCACTGAAGATGGCGCAGAAGAGAGTTCAGGATGCCGAACTCGTGAATGCCGATATCATAACGTGCACCTGTCCGTTCTGCAGGCGGAACATCATGGACGGCATCAACGCGATGGACACGAATATCATCTTCAAGGATCAGCAGGAGATTCTTGCAGAAGCGATGGGACTCGATCTCACGCTGCCTGACAATCCATACATAGACAAGCAGATGTGAGATTGCGTAGATACAATGGTTGATTTATTCAACCATTTCTATTTTTATTTCCATTGCGACATTGGGAAATAGACTTAAGTGTTATGGGCTAATTTATAACATCGAGGGATCGTCTATGGTAAAATTTCAATTCCTATTACCGGTTGATGGCTCTGATTATTCCAGAGTAGCAGTCAAACACGCCATACGGATGGCAGAGATGTACAACGCAGAGATTTCACCGATCTATGTGGTGGATACGAGAGCACACAAGGATGCGAAGGAGCTCGAGGAAGAGACCGTGATCGGACAGGCACTGATCGATGATGTGCGGGATCAGTGCAAGAGTCACGGGATCGGGGTACTCGAAGCAAGGGTGCTCAAGGGATCGCCATACAACGAGATCATCAAGGAACAGAAGATGATCGATGCCAGCGTGATCATCCTTGGCGCCTGTGGTGCGGAACGCGCCGAGGGCGAGACGATCGGCAGCACCGCTGAGCGCGTACTTCGCGGCGCACAGTGTCATGTGCTGCTGGTGCGGGACAAACTCGAGAACGATCAGTTCTACAGGAGTATCTTGATCCCGTCCGACGGCTCGATCGATGCCGGATATGCCGCGAAATTCGCTGCAAGCGTCGCGCACAGGTACCATTCCGATCTGATGGCATGTTCCGTGATACGTACAGGCAGCGAGAGGGGTATGCTGGAAGCAGGGCGAACCACCGATGACGTGGTTGCACTCGGCAAATCCAAAGGTATCGAGACAAAGACCCTGATATGGGAAGGAAAACCCGCGGTCGAGATATTAAAAGTGGTCGATGCCAAGAACATCGATCTTGTGGTGATCGGCTACACCGGAAAGGGCAGAGTCTCCCGGTGGATACTCGGGAGCGTATCCGAGAAGGTCGCGCGAACATCGCCGTGTTCGGTCTTTGTGGTGAAGAGTACCCGTGTTGAGCGGGTGTATACAGTCAAGGAGAATTAAATGGCAAGATTTCAGTATCTGGTATCGGTTGACGGTTCGGTTCAGTCAGACGCCGCGGTGGTACATGCCGCACGGTTTACCGAGATATACGGCGCGGAACTGACGATCATCCATGTGGTGGACTCAAGCGTGTACAAGGACCCGGATTTAGTCGAACGGATGGAAACGACCGGGGAGATGTATCTCGAACGGGCGAGGAAGACTGCAGAGGAGTATGGCGCGACCGTAAATAAGACATTGGTGCTGGTCGGGTACCCGTTTGATGAGATCATCAACGAAGCAGCCGAGATCGACGCCAGCGTGATCTTCATGGGCGCGACTGGAATATCACATTCGGGACACATAGGCGCTGTTGCAAGCCGCGTACTGCGCGGTGCGGAATGTCATGTCATGCTGGTGCGGGGCGGCATACCAGAGACAGGTTACGAAAACATCCTCATCCCCACAGACGGCTCAAAGGATGCCGAGTATGCTGCACAATCAGGTCTTAGCATTGCAAAGAGATTTCACGCAAAGGTCGCTGCATGTAATATCGTTGATACGAGCCGCATCATCGAGACCCGGGTGGTTACCGCTGCCGGTGTTGGCGCGGGCAGGCATTATGGCGATATCATAAAACTCCCGGAGTCGGCGATAAAGAAGATGAAGCAGCGTATGCTTGACGACTCTGCAAAGATTGCGGAGCGGGTGAAAGAGATTGCAGAATCGAAAGGAGTGGATGCGAGGATCGTCATGCGTGACGGAAAACCTGCGCCTGAAATCCTGAAGATTGTGCGTGACGAGGACATAGACTTATTGGTGATTGGCTATACCGGAAAGAAGACGATCTCGAAGTTATTGATCGGGAGCATCTCTGAGAAGGTTGTATCCACTGCACCATGCTCGGTCATCATCGTCCGTGGCAGCAGGATGGAGCGGGTAATTCCTGTGCACGAATAAGGATATAGGGATATGGGATTCCGTTTCAAAGACGGATACAGTGGGGGTTTGACTGATTAACCATGGAGCCAGACGGTGTATCGAAACTCATCGAACATAAATGGACGATAGCTATCATAGCAGGCGTTTCAATCATTTTTTTGGCGATTGTCTACACTGTACTTCCGCTTATCGATGGTATCGTTCTTGGCGTGGTCTTTGCGTACGTTGGGAGACCGATCAACAATAAATTATCGAAATACACGAGATTTGCTCCATTCATCGCAACAGCCTGTATCATCACTCCGATCATATTTGTACTCGGCATCGGTGCGATTGAAATCGTAAACCAGATCATCTGGGTGGTTGAACACCATTCGGAGATCATGACGTCGTTCATAGCCACGATCGAGGGGCTGGACCTCCCGGAATTCTTATATGATGAGGAAGATATCTCGCAGATGATCGAGAACCTCACAACCTCTGCGATCGGGATCATCGGACAGATCCCGGCATTCGAGTACGCAAAGAATATGACGATGCTTGCAATCAATTTCATGGTCTCGGTATTCGTCTGCTTCTTCCTGCTGATGGATGGGGGTCGGTTTGTGGCGCTTATCCGGGATCTGGTTCCGCGATCGAATGTCCGGATCACAGATGCATTCGTCGAACATGCGGATCAGATACTCTCAGGGATATTCATAGGCAATCTGTATGTCGCGATATTTGCCAGCATAATCTCGATATTCGTATTCTACTTCTTCGGGGTTCCAAGCATCCTCGCGATGGCATCGCTGATCTTCCTTGCTTCACTGATACCGATATTTGCCGGCTGGATGATCCTTGGCCCGATCGCTGTTGGCAGATACTTCGAGTACGGGCTCTGGGATGCTGTCATCTTCTATGCCGTAGCCGCTACTGTGATCTATGGTCCGACCGAACTGGTGCTCCGTCCGTACATCGTTGGCGTGAAATCGTACACCCACCCGCTACTGATGCTACTGACGTTCATCGGCGGCGCGCTCATAGCTGGTATCGCAGGTTTTTTCATGGCACCGGCGTTGATGGGCATTCTCATCGCTGCATACAGGACTTATGAGGATCTGATACACGGGAAAATCGAGACCTCTAACATACTGCAACAGTAAATTATATATCCTCCGAGTTGTAACTCTTATACGGAGTTATATAAGGAGGTTATTACACTTGGGTAAACGATGGTCTTGGGACTAAATTCACGTACATCCCCTCCAGTGTGGCACCACGTCACCCATGACCTCCAGATACCCCACTCGCCGAATATTGTGTCCCACAAGCTTCAGCCGCGTCTCAGTCTCCTTCCGCGATTCAAGCCGTTTCCTCGAGCGGCTGCGTCAAACCGGCATTTGACCATTGAATTAACTGTTTCCGAGATAGAACGTATATGATAATGTTCTAACCACTCCTGAGGATCTTCCCAGAGCGAATAAAGAATATCATACCACCCAAGAGACCCAATACTTTTAAAAGTCACATTACTACGCGGTAGGAAGTATGGCGTGGCGTTATTTTCCGAAACCAGATTAGTGATCCATCGACACCCGTAAATACCATCTCCAAGAACGCTATCCGGATTGGGATGGCAATTGAGTGTCTGATCAAAAGCCTCCGGAAACATGTATGTAGCAGCAGGAACTTTGCAAAGCGCATCCACAAACTCGGAATCGCGGTCTCGCTCGTCGGGCGGAGCGACACGTTCGTACATGCGATGCGCGTCGGTATCAAGCAGATGCTACAGAGAGCGGTCTGATGGGTTTCTGTATAGTTCCCAATGTTTTGACTTTAGCTACTCGCCTCCACTTTCTAAATGTTCTTACAATCCTGCCCTCATCGCGGCGAGCACGCAGAGCACGAATAGGCGGCGATGGTCGATTTGCCTGAGCCGCAAAACCTATATCACCATAAGCACAAGCGATCCACAGAATGAACTTAAATCATCAAGAGAGGTGTACAACGTGAAAAGAGACTTTACAGTTGTTATAGAACGGGATGAGGACGGTATATATGTAGCGTCCGTTCCCGAACTTATTGGGTGCCACACGCAGGCAAAGACCCTTGATGATTTGAGAGAGCGGATAACAGAAGCGGTTCAACTGTATTTAGAGGTCGAATCTGAAAAAGTGGATGCATCCGAGTTCATTGGTATCCAGCGAGTTGGGGTTTCTGTTTGATCGATGCAATTAAGCCCTTACCTTCCAGAAAAGTTATCAGGCATTGGAAAACATTGGATTTCGGCAAATCAGACAGAAAGGCAGCCATCTATTCATGCAGCACCCTGATGGGCGGACCACCCTGATCCCGATACACCCCGGAGAAAAGATTGGGAAGGGGATGATTCGAAAAATAACGATGCCGAACTTACGAGAGATGGGTGGTTCGATTTGATCACAGATATCTGATCGGTCTTATGGGGCGGCGCACCCTCGTGCCCACAGCCGCCCGCCGCCTGCACACGCCCCTGTCCCCCCCACTCCTCATCACTTCCACGCACCCACCGGCGGCGCATCCGCCTCGCCACGACGCGAGACGCTCCTGCCGCCCGGCTCGCCTGCTGCGAGCACACCAGAGCATGAATAGGCAGCAGGAGGTGCAGCTGTCGAGCTCTACTCGAGATTTGGTTATCACAGATTTTCTAATCTGTTATCGGAAAGACCATATACCTCATTCTACCTCCTCCGGCTCATTCTCTTCCATTATGGCATTTCCAGCAATAGGGTTTTTAAGTTTCCGGAGCAATAATCAAACCGATGAACAAGGATGATATAAAAAACATCGTCATCGCGGTGGCATCTGTGCTTGTGGTTCTTATAATAGCAGGCGCATTATTTTTAAAGGGCGATTCCGATATAGCGCTCTTGTTCGGGATTATTGGCGTGCCAATCATCATCACCATCGCATCAGCGTGGTACATCAAATCAGTGAAGCAGCGGCGGCTTGAGGATCCGGCGTCGCGGGTGAAGGAGCGCGAACTGCGCGGCACTTGCAGGGACATGATACAACTACGAAGCCGAATGCATGATATAGAGGACGCACACTCTGTCACCATCGATGAGAGTGTGACTGAGGTGGACGCGATCGAACGCGCGATACACGAGAACGGTGGAAGCATCGATCCGGATAGCGGGTCGGTCGATTGTGATCAGGTGGCGATCAAGGGCGTTACATTGTTTGCGATTCGAAATATCGCGCAGGACCTTGACCGGGCAGAGCGGCAATTCATCGACCGATTGTACGATGCAGCGAAAAAATATGCAGAAGACTCCCGCGCAAAATTAGGTACGCTTGACAACGCGGGGTACGATCTTGGATCCTGCATCTCTGAAATTGAATCCGTTACATGCCCGGATAAGGACATTGACGAGATCGTGGGTTATCTGGATCGTCTGAAGGCGATCACCGAAGATGCGCTACGGGGATGTGTGGATGACGCAAAGAAACTTGCAGCGTACCACACAGGCGGAGTCTCTGCCGATCAGGTGGAAGATGCGCTGCAGGCGCGCGATTACGGCGGGGCTGTAACCAGACTCGAGGAGGATATTACCACACTCAAGACCGCGACAAAGGAGGAGTTCCAGACATACCGGACAACACTTATCAGCGCTCTTGATACTGCTACCATGTCGGTTGAGGATGAGAAATTTAAGGAGTTTACGGAAAGTGTGCTCGGCACATCGAGCTCTGAGAAACTCGTGCAATTAAACGAGATCGGGGATGCGTTCATGAAACGCTGCCAGACCCTCATCGATCAGATGCATTACGAACTATCGAGTACCGAAGACGGCATAAAGGAGTTCATGCCGCCTGACTATTTCTGGAGAGCAAGCGGACTGGCTGAAAGAGAATATACGCTGGATGCCGGAGGTGTAGAGGATGCTGCCGGATCGTTTGCGGTGATGGTAAGCGAACTTGCTCCTGCTCTCGAAAGGAACCGCGAATCATACAAAATATTAAACAGTTACCACCGGACGGTCGAACGCCAGATACAGAAGAGACTGGCTGCCAATGGCGCGGTTTCAGAGGATGATCTGAAGGTCGGGCGGTCGGACGAGTTCCTGCGCCTCTATGACTACTACCATCCGGATGCATCGTACAGCGACGGAACACTCCACCTCGCAGAGGGCGCGAAGATTGTCGAGAATCCGCTTACGATTCGTGTCACTGATGAGGATGGAAACGGGATCGAGGGCGCGGGCGTAACACTGATGCGTGGAATCGGGATCAGCATTACCCTTGAGCACATAACAGGAGAGGGCGGATCCGTTACGATCGAAAATCCCGGCGAGGGGAAGTATCAACTGATCGTGGACGCCGCGCAGTACCGGAAACATGAGGGAACGGCTGCGCTTCCGGCAGATAGCATCGACATCATACTTAAACGAAAAGGAATCGAGGATTACCTCTGCCGTGGGAAGGCGAAATCGATCAAAGATAATCTTGACCGTTATGCAACGGATGTTTTAAAAGAACTGGACAGAAGCGGGGTCGTGTCATCCGAGTTTGATATGTACATCAACAAGGATTACCGTGCATGTCTGCTGTATATACTTGCAGGGGAGTACCCGAATCTCAGGTTTGTCTCGCATTCGCACACCTCCACGTATCCTGTGCTGTATGATGAAGAGAGGATGGTCTCGAGATTGACCGATGCGGCAAAAGCGATGGATAAGGAGTCGTATACTGTCTCTGATTTTGATATCCCGCTCCCTCCGGAGGAGATCCTCCATCTAACAGAGGTCGTAAGTGAGCGCGGCATCCATATCGCTGTGGAGCTGGAGCAAGATGACACTGCTTGACAGCGCGCAGAGATGCGAGATCACCCGCGAGATCGGGGAGGCGGCAGAGGCAGAGGGGGTCGATGCCGAGAAGCTGCGGCGCCTCGTTGCAGCAGGGCGCGTGGTGATTCCGAAGAACGTCTCCAGAAGCACATCCCCCATCCCGATCGGGGAATCCGTGCGCACCAGGATCAATGCCAACATCGGGACATCTGCCGATTACCAGAGCGTAAGCGAGGAGATCGAGAAAGCCCGTGTCGCAATCCGGCACGGAGCAGACACTGTGATGGATCTCTCGACCGGAGGCGATCTACAGGAGGTGCTCGGGAAAGTTCTCGATGCAGTTAGCGTCCCTGTTGGCACGGTTCCGATCTATCATGCAGCATGCGGACGAAAAATCGAGATGACCTCTGACGATCTCTTTAACGCGGTTCGGAAACATGCAGAGAGCGGGGTTGACTTCATGACGATCCATGCAGGCGTAAACAGGGAGATACTCAAACATCTCACAGCAGGCAGCCGGATACTGGACGTGGTGAGCCGCGGAGGCGCGCTCACCGTCGCATGGATGCTCACCAACGAGGCTGAGAACCCGTTTTATGCAGAGTTTAATTACCTGCTCGAGATCGCACGCGAGTACGACGTGACGATCAGTCTCGGCGACGGCATGCGCCCGGGATGCATCGCTGACGCCAACGACGATGCAATGTTTCAGGAGGCGGTCACGCTTGGCAGACTGGTCAGGCAGACGAGGGCGGCAGGCGTCCAGTGCATGGTCGAGGGTCCCGGGCATGTTCCGGTGGACGGGATCGAGTACGGGGTGCGCACCATCAAGCATCTCTGCGATGACGCGCCCCTGTACCTGTTGGGTCCGGTCGTGACCGATCTTGCACCGGGATATGACCACATCACAGGTGCAATCGGCGGCGCAATCGCGGGCATGTATGGCGCAGACTTCCTCTGCATGGTAACGCCGGCTGAGCACCTTGCGCTCCCGACGGTCGAGGATGTCAGGGAAGGCACGATCGTCACAAAGATCGCTGCCCACGCAATCGATCTCGCAAAGTTGGGCGTCCGGGATCGTGCACTTTCGATGGATAAGAAGATGGCAGTCGCACGCAGGGACTTTGACTGGGACGCCCAGTTCGAGTGTGCAATCGATGGGGGGCATGCAAGATCGATACACGAGACCCGGGTCAGCAGCGGCGATGCCTGCTCGATGTGCGGAGAACTCTGCGCGATCAAGGTCGCAAAGGATGCGCTTCTGAAGCGGAGTTAGGTGATGGTGAGGGGTTTTTTGGTCACCTGTTGCATGGCACTGCCCGAGTTTGCACTCGCGAATGTCAAAGAGCTAAAAACTCCCTCGCATCGTCACAAAACTTTATAATAACTCGAAAGCAAGGGGATTTTATGAAAAGAATCACCGCAATCGTATCCGGAAGGATTCAGAATGTGGGTTACAGGGCAAGGGTTGTTGGAATCGCGAAAGAATTCATGTTAACAGGCAATGTTCAGAATCTTGAGGATGATGGGGTCAAGATAATCGCAGAAGGCGAAGAGGGGGGTTTAAAAGGATTTCTTGGTGCAATAAGGATAAAAAATACTCTGATTAATGTTGATGATGTTGATGTTGAGTACTCTGGTGCTTCCGGGGAATATTCTGACTTTTACAAACTTGTAGGTACGGGAGAGACCGATGAGAGGCTGGACAAAGCGTCTGGTTATCTCAAGGAAATGATTGTTGTTATGAAGAATGGATTCGGAGAGGTGAAAGAGGAGATTTCAGAGATGAGGGGCGAGATGAGAACTGGATTCGGAGAGGTGAAAGAGGAGATT
>JAYEFK010000027.1:0-2410 GCA_034658575.1 Methanobacteriota archaeon | reverse complement strand
TCAGTGCCGAAGAGTTGCTTGTTCGGATAGAATATTGCGAGTTTGGTGCCGAGTTCGTTTGCAACGATGCTTGCCAGCGGGATGCCGCTTACAGCGATACCGACCACCGCGTCGATCTCTGCTACGTCCTCGACACTATCAATGATCAGATCCGCAACCGCATCAGAGATGCACCGCAACCGATACGAACTCTCGCCAATGCTGCTCCAGTCCATCGACATATCCTGCGGCATTCGGAGTTCTGTCTTCTTGCCGGTATGTGTCCGGAGGTATGTAACCGTCTCCTTGGAGATGTTGAGCTCGTCGGCGATCTGCCCGATATGCATGCCATTTTCCGTCATTTCAATCGTCCGTTTTGTTAATTCATCAATACCATCCATACTGATCACCTACTTTTGTTAACGGGCTCGCCGCGATTCGAACACGGGTCATTGGGTCCGAAGCCCAATAGGATATCCGCTACCCTACGAGCCCATGTATTGGTATCATCTCCCCCTGGAGTTGTAAAGTTATCGGAGGATGAAACCATATCCGACAAACCTCTGTTTCTCATCCAGATTGGCGAGAATAAATCGATCTGATTCGGCATAAGCGATCTTCTTTGAACCTGAGAGCGTAAGAGTGCACTCGCTTCCGGGTAGAGCAGAATCCACACCCGCCCCGTTTACCACGATCTCTTCGATGCGTGCGGGCGCCGACTGAAGCCCTGCGAAGAGATGCAGCACATCCCCGACCGCAATCTCTTTTGCGAACTTTGAAAGCGTGGTGTCAAGCGTAAAACCGGTGGAAACAATCTCTCTCGCCCCTTCAGAGATCACATCTCCGCGCTCCACATCCTTCGGTTGTATATGTTTCAGCGCAAGCCCAACTCTCGCGCCAGCCGCCGCGCTCTTTGCATCGACGTCATGCAGCTGGATCGACCGTATCTCGACCGGTTTCCCTGCCGGCATCACGAGCATCTTATCCTTCGCATGTATCGTGCCCTGCTTGACCACACCCAGAATCACGCAACCGATGCCGGTCACGTTAAAGACATGATCGACCGCCACGCGCGCCGGGAGCGCGCCCAACTCCGCGTTCTCACTATCCACAACCGCGCCAACCGAAGATATCATATCTTTTAGCCCCTCCATTCCTTCAAACGTCTCGGCAGATACGATGGCGCACTCCCAGTCCTCGATGACCGTTCCCGCCCCAATCGTTCTGATCTTCTGCGCAAGCTCCTCGAGTGCGTAAGGATATGAGGTATCTGACTTGGTCAGCACGATTATCCCGTGCTTGTAGTTCAACAGGTCAAGCAGGACGATGCACTCGCCTGTGGATGCATCAGGACCTTCCGGAGGGACACAGAGAAGTACTATATCTGATAGGTCAACTGCTGTCAGGAGCGGTTTTACGGACTTTGGGTAACCGGTGGCATCGGTTATCGTGAGTATAGTGCCGCTCCTGGCAAAGTCGTAGATCGTGACGTCTGACACGTTTCCTTTCTTGCCAAGTTTGGATGCAAGAGTCGTTCTTCCACTCTGCTCGCCTCCGATGATTGCTATTTTTGTCATGTTTACCCGTTCGTATCCCCTGTGGTATATGATGTGGTATGATCTGTGCTATATCTCCCGCATCTCTGCTATGCTCCCGATCACGGCATCCGGCTTGATCCGGGATTGGATGACGCTCTCCTCATTCTCAACGCCGGAGAGCACGAGCACAGTCTTCATGCCGTATCTGCTGCCTGCGAGAATATCGGTATCGAGACGGTCGCCGACCAGCGTGCATTCGTGCGCAGGAAGCCCCAGGTGGTCGATTGCGGCATCCATCATCGGCGGGTTCGGTTTGCCTATCACGAACGCAGATCTCCCGGATGCCGTCTCAAGCGCACGCACGATAGCGCCTGCGCCCGGCAGGAAACCGTGTTCCACCGGAAGAACGGGGTCGGTGTTTGTTGCGATGAGTCCTGCCCCGGCAAGGATGTTTTGAAGACCGATTCTTAATTTTTCGTAAGTGAAATCCCTGTCAAGACCGACGACGACAAAGTCCGCAACCGAATCTTCATCCATATCCTCGCCACTACCCTCAACCCTGCCCGGATCGATCTCGTGCCCCTCTGCTTTCAGTTCATGTATCAAGCCCGCCTCGCCGATCGGATAGATCTTTTGTGCGCCGTGCTGCTTCCTGATATACACGGCGGCAGCATATCCGGCAGTGATCACGTCGTTCTCCGTGCACCGGATGCCGGATGCGTTTAATTTTGCGGAGACTGCTTCCCGGCTCTGTGTTGAGTTATTCGTCAGGAAGACGACTCTCGTGCTATCCAGCAATCGATTGACCGCATCCGGCGCACCTGCTATCACTTCGCTGCCACGGAATATCACGCCGTCGAGATCGAGAATGTACGCCTTCATCGGATTTTGTA
>JAYEFK010000026.1:0-2413 GCA_034658575.1 Methanobacteriota archaeon | reverse complement strand
ATTTTGAATTGAGAGATCGCCCCGACATTTGTGCGGGACAAGACCGATACTACGAAACTTTTAAATATCAATCCTTCAGTGTTATCTTTACTATTATCGTCATAAAATTCGATACTGATAACAGAGATTGATAACAAATGTATCGTTCTTGCAAGAGCAACCAGACCGAGGAGAAGAGATGCACCATATAAGAAGACAGATACTACCATTCACAGCAATTGTCGGGCAGGAGAGGATGAAAAAAGCACTGATACTAAACGCCATAAACCCAAAGATCGGGGGCGTTCTGATACGGGGCGAAAAGGGGACAGCGAAATCGACAGCGGTGCGGGCTCTTGCAGAACTGCTTCCCGAGATCGAGGTGGTTGGGAACTGCCCGTTTAACTGCAATCCTGATAACCCTGATGAGATGTGTGATATCTGCTACGAGAGCGCGGCGAATGGTGGAAAACTCGATATTGTAACCCGAAAGAGGCGGGTCGTCGATCTGCCGCTCGGTTGCACCGAGGATCGGGTCGTTGGCACGCTTAACATCGAAAAAGCGATAAAGGAAGGGATAAGAGCCCTTGAACCCGGAATCCTTGCCGCAGCAAATCGCGGCATCCTGTATATCGATGAGATCAATCTCCTTGACGACCATGTCGCAGACGTCCTCCTGGACTCGGCTGCGATGGCTGTGAATGTGGTCGAGCGGGAAGGGATCAGCGTGAGCCACCCGTCGAGGTTCATCCTCGTCGGGACGATGAACCCAGAGGAAGGCGAGATACGACCGCAGTTGCTGGATCGGTTCGGGTTGCAGGCGAATGTCGAGAGTTTAAACGACGTGGACGAGCGTGTTGCGATCGTGAAGGTTGCAGAGCAGTTTGATGCCGATCCCGATGGGTTCAGGGAGAGTTACGAGGATTCGCAGAGGGAGCTTGGCGAGAAGATATCAAATGCAGAAACGACTCTTCCTGATGTCGTGATCAGCGACGATCTCCTGAGAACCACTGCCGAGATGTGCATCGAACTTGGTGTCAGGACGCACCGGGCAGAGATCGTTATCACGAGAACCGCAAAGACGATCGCGGCATTCGACAGCCGTACCGAGGTCACGCTCATTGACATAAAGGAAGCGATGGAACTTGCGCTGCCGCACAGGATGCGAAAGAAACCATTTGAGCCGCCCGAACTCGATACCGAGAAACTCGACCGCATGATGGAAGAGAAAAGTGAAGAGAAGAACGAAGAGAAGCAGAAACCGGGCGAGGATAGCGAGCAACCCGAACAGGAGCACGAGAACGAACACAAGCATGAACATAAGCACGAGCAGGATCATGAGCATGAACAGGGTCAGCAGGAGATGCAGGATCCGCCCGGTTCCAGAGATGAGGAGGGAACGCCGCAGGAGTCGGTCTTTGAGGTTGGAAGCCCGATCGATGCCGGAGCCGTGAGACCGAGGCAGAAGCGAGACCAGACATACCGCAAAAAGACATCAGGGCGGAGGATTCCAACGCTTGCGCTATATAACCGCGGCAGATACGCACGCCACACTCTGCCCCGCGGCAGACCAACCGATATCGCGATCGACGCCACGATCTGTGCTGCTGCGCCTCATCAGAGGGACCGGTGTACAGGCGGGGATGGGGAGACAGCCATCCTCATCAGGAAGCAGGACATAAGAGAGAAGATCAGGGTCGGGAAAGTCTCCACAGCAACGCTCTTTGTGGTGGATGCTTCGGGTTCGATGGGTGCGTCGAACCGGATGGAGAGTGCGAAGGGCGCAGTGCTCTCGCTTCTTCTGGACTCATACCAGCAGCGCGATCGGCTGGGGATGGTTGCGTTTCGCGGAAGCACCGCTGATGTGCTGCTCCCGCTATCTCGAAGCGCTGATCTCGCATTCAATCAGCTCCACGATCTTCCGACAGGCGGGAAGACGCCACTCTCCGCCGGTCTAAGCACAGGACTAAACCTGCTACTTGCAGAGCTAAAGAAGAACGAGGAGACGATTCCGATAATGATTCTGATCTCGGATGGGCGTGCGAATGTAGCGCTTGGGGACGCGGGGGTCAAAGAAGAACTGCTCGGAATCGCAGAAGACGCGAGATCTGCGGGGATTCACGTCGTCGTTCTCGATACCGAATCTGCTGGCAGGTCGTTTGTGAAGATGCAGCTTGGATACTGCAAGGATATCGCAGAGCACGCTGGCGGCAGGTATTATTCGGTGGGGGAACTCTCGGCAGGGCAGATCCACGAGATCGCCACAGCCGAACAGGAACTGCTGACAGAACTGCATTACGGGATGGAGTTGAGATGAAACTGACCTCGATAACATGGGGGAGTGATATACCGCTCCTTGCAGAGGCGTGTGCGAAACTCGGGATCGCGCTCAGTGCATGGACTCCGCGTGATCTTGAGGATGAGGAGAAGCGAG
>JAYEFK010000025.1:0-2426 GCA_034658575.1 Methanobacteriota archaeon | reverse complement strand
CCCCGCGCAGCCGATCGACCCACTCAGGAACACTCGCGTCCCCCGGCGGCATGTATGGCTTCACATCCAGCACCGGCGTCCCATCGATCGCATCAAGCCCCCGCACGACAAGCCGGTTCTCATCCCTCTCGACAATCTCAACAACGGTTATCCCGATCGGGTTTGGTCGGCGTGGCGTGCAGAGCGCAAATATCCCGATGTATGGCATGTCAGCCCGCCCCATCGGGTGCGTTTTCATCTGCACAACACCTGCCACCCGGTGCAGGAAGAAGACGATCACAGCATGGGAAAACTCGTCAAGCCCATCGAGCGCATCCGCGTACTGCGGCTCCAAAACGACCTCTGCCATCACGTCACCCCATCTGTCGCCAGGAATGAAATCCTTCACCGGGGACCTCACGACCCCGATCTTTCTCACCGAAAATCTCCCAAATGCATCCGCAATCATCCTGCCGTGATCGAACGCCAGTTTCGGGATCTGATCCTGCGCAAACAGCACTGCATCCGCCGCATCGGTTCCGGCAGAGAGCGTGCCCGATCCTGCCGCAAGGTAACATGCCGAGACCGTGTGCCTACGCGGGTCTCTCCCGGGATCGGAGTATATGCCAACCAGTTCTTTGATCTCGATATCAAGCCCGGTCTCCTCCTTTGCCTCCCTCTTTGCAGCCACCTCAACAGTCTCCCCAATCTCAACAAATCCGCCGGGAAGCGCGTAATTGCCCTTGAACGGGTCGTTCTTCCGCCTGATCAGCACGATCTTCTGCTGGTACTCGATTATGATGTCCACGGTGATCGCTGGTGTTTTTATCATTTTAATCCATCCGAAGTGTCCCTAATATGTCGAGAGGTACAGTACCAGGAGCGAGAGGAGCGCCATCAGAAGGAGGATCATCATCACCTTCTCTTCCTTCGCAATCATCTATCCGCCCTCCGGTTGCAGCACGATGAGGCGCCCGAGCTCCTCTGCCCTGTACGTGTGCCCCCCGGCAGCGAGCAGCCTGATCAGCATCTCCTTTATGACGTTTATCGAATCCGGATCACGGTAACCATGATCGACCACAATCCTGCCATCGCTGGCACTGATGTCGATATGCTCAACGATGTGCATCGTCTCGTACAGGCGCTTCAGGCGTTTCAGGAAATCCGGATGCGCATCTCCGGCGGCGTCGGCATCTTTCATTCCCTGTTCCATGACGATCGTATCCAGCGGTATCCGGTTGGCAAGCATGTCCTCAAACTCATGCCTGTGTATCGTGACCATGTTGTAGTCCGAGTCTATATGCAGATCGACCATAGTCTGCCAGAAGTCCGGTTTTGCCGCAATCTCCCGCGATGCCCTGTGCAAATTCCCGAAATGGTGCGACATGTCTTTATATGCCGCATCCATGCTGTCCCTCCGTTGCATATCCATACGTATCGACCTCGTCCTCCTGTTGACGCTGCTGACCCCGAGATGTTTCTGCTTTGCGAGAAACACCCCGACCATCCCGGATAAAACCTCATTTAAAAATGCGCTTCTTCCGGTAATCACGACAATGGCAGTCTTCGGTGCAATATCTTCATCATATTCCATAATTATGGCGGTCTGCCAGCCGTATTCCTTCCATTTACGGTTGAGATGGTCGACTAGCTCGGATACCCTGTTGATGATGAGCGGATCGATGATGTCATCCAGCATCTCAGGATCGACCAGGATGTCTTTCGTGCATTTCAAGAACCATTCGAACATGGGATAATCGATCATTGCGCAGAAACCGTCTTCGATGAGCAGTTCGCGCGGGGAATGGTACTGGTCATCCAGGTTCGCACGGCGTGCCTCATCAAGCGACCCATGATGCTGGATCATGAGATTGGCAAACTCGATGATATCCCGCACCGCCGCGCTGAGGTTGCCGCCGTGCTGCTCGATCAGCGGTTCGATCTGTTTAAGATGATCCGATTCGATAGAGATGTTTTTTCTTACTATCATGCGTGACCACTGTCTGCGGAGTATTATCAGACACAGTATGTTATAATAATCAAGATAGATATATCTTTCGAGGGGTCTGTCCAATTACGTCTGTTCGAGTCATGGTGGTAGGATCGAATGCGTCAGAATTATGGGGTCGTCCGAATATCAAACAGGAGCGGTTGATGGGGGTGGAATGCTTAACCGAACACACACACCATCCACCTGAATACCAGAAACAACCTGAATCATAAACACTATATGCTCCCGCCCCCTCAAAGGTCACCTGCAGGTCGCATCCGCAACCATCCACTTCAGCAGGTTCACCGAAGCAAGTCAACAACAATACCGTAAGCCGGGCATACCGATCATGCCGTTTCATGCAATTATATCCAGCATCGCCATAATACTTAAATTCATCCGACCCCTCCCCTTCCCGCCAGCCGCTCCACCCGCTCAACAGTATCAGAATCCTCAG
>JAYEFK010000024.1:0-2431 GCA_034658575.1 Methanobacteriota archaeon | reverse complement strand
CCAGAGCCGCACCCAATCGCTCGCCATGAATCACATCGATTCCGGAGCAGCGATCCCGAGCACACCAAGCGTACTTGCAAGCACGATCCGTGCGCACTCGACAAGCCCGATGCGGGCATCACGCACATCATCGGGCGCGCTCAAGACCGGTGACAACCGGTATAACTGGTTAAACTCCACGGCAAGTTCCCGTGCATAGATCGCCACGATGTGCGGTTTTAACTCCCGGGACGCAAGATCGATCACATAAGAGAACCTGGCAAGCTCTTTCACAAACGAGATCTCGGCGTCCTCCAGAAGCGGGGCAGGATCGATCGATTCAGGGATGTGCTGTACTTTTTTAAGGATGCTGCACGCTCTTGCATGGGAGTACTGTATGAACGGCGCTCCGAGTTTGTCGAAGTCAAGCGCGCTCTCCCAGTCAAAGGTCGTCGCCTTCTCTGGTGTGACTTTCACGATATCATACCTGACAGCGCCGATGCCGACCTCTTTTGCGACATGGCTTCTGAAATCCTCTTCCGCATCGGGTCTGCGCTTCGTAACCTCTATCAGCGCCTGCTTCTCGACCTCGTCAAGCAGTTCGTCTGCGGAGATGAATTTGCCTGCGCGGGTGCTCATCGACCCCTCGGGAAGGGATACGAACTCGAAAATAACGATCTCAGGCTCTTTTACCCCACACGCGCTCAGAACGTAGCACAACTGGCTGGAGATAAGTTTGTGATCAGCGCCAAGAACATCGATCATGCGGTCGCACTGCTCTGCCTTCCACCGGTGATATGCAAGATCACGGGTCACATAGACCGAGGTCTGATCGCTTCGCAGGATCACAAGATCCTTGTCGAACGTCGGCATCGGGACTACAAGGGCACCATCGGCAATTTCGGTAAGTCCTGAATCTTTAAGTTCCCCTACGAGGTCAGATACCTCGCCGTCTTTCACAAACATGGACTCGTGCACAAATCGGTCATGATGGACGTTCATCCGCTCGAGCGTAGACGTGATCCCTGAGACTGCGAGGTCAGTGGCACTGCCGAACCGCTCGATCATCCCTGCGTCACCACGTTCGATTCCCTGCATCAGTTCATCGATCTGGCAGACCAGATCGGGATCCTGCCCGAGTTCCCGATTTGCACGGATGTACACATCCGCAATAGCATGATCCGCCTTCTTTTGGTAGTCAAATTCGAAACGGTCCATCGCCCACGCAACGATTGCGACCTGCCTGCCCATATCATTGACATAGTACTGGATCTCCACATCATAGCCCGCAGTCTTCAAAGTCCTTGCGAGAGTGTCGCCAATGACCGAATTCCTGATATGTCCGACATGCAGCGGACCGTTTGGGTTTGCGGAGGTGTGTTCGATGATCACCTTCCCTTTCCTGTTGCCAGTGCCGTAGCGTTCTTTCTTCAGAAAGATCTCATGCACAGTATCGTCTATGAACTTTCTGCTGGCAAAGAAATTGATATACGCACCCACTGCCTGCACGTCTCCGACCAACGAGTCTTTCGGGATCGTGATCGCATCAGCGATGGCACCCGCGATGGCTGCCGGACTTTGCCGGTATGCAGGTGCCAATCTGAACGAAAGCGACGATGCAAGATCGGCGTGTGCGGATTCCTCGATGTAGAGGTTGTCAATCTGGTAACCGGACGCGTCGAGTGCCTTTTTTAGCACGGACTCGACTTCGCTTTTGAATTTGAGAAACATTTCAGAGAAATAGGTGTCGCACGTTTTATGTCTTTTGCCGATGTGATACTCTCTGGCTATCAGAACCTTATGTCCATATCTCGCAAGCATACCCCGATGGCTCTTGCGCCCATTGCTTGCGATGGCGGGATTGTTATACGATGCGTTCCTGTTTACGGGTCGGGTCTGCACAAGTCCTATGCAATCCATTTTATAGCGAGAGAGTTTGAGTGGTATCTGATTAAAGTTTCGCTCTGCGAGGTGCTTGGGAGCGTTGACGTGTGGGGGTTGTACTGGCGAAAGAATTATATAGTTTTAAAGTCATGTTTGGAAAAGCATGAGCGACGACGACACTGAAAATTACCTTGGAGAACGCAAGTTATTGATTGATGCGCAACAGCAGAGTTACCAACAGTTTGATAAGGCAATTTTAACTTTGTCCAGTGGTGGATTGGGCGTATCCATCATTTTTCTGAGGGATATTCTACCGCTTGAGCAGATTACCAGTTATTGTTTTCTTATCGAATCTTGGATACTTTTTACGATATCTATCACTTGCACACTCATATCATTCTTGGCAAGCCAATATGCATACAGGGAGCAATTGAAATTGATCCATGGCGTCAAGAATGGCTTGTATTTTTTCCGGCATCAGTAGACTGCTTCCATAGCCACCTCTGCACCAAAAATAGATTGAAGAGCGCAAACCAATTCACCGGGCGATTTGCTCGATTCCAAAACT